>JBAYXX010000024.1:0-45665 GCA_041673345.1 Kiritimatiellia bacterium | reverse complement strand
CATTGTTCGCACCATACTGCGGTACTCCGCAGGAGGTCCAACACTCGATACATGACGAGGAGCTTAACCCGCCATGACAGGGACTTTCACCCCACTAGATATGTGCACCCTCGTGGCGCACTGACGATGCTGTGCGACGATAGCGGATTACGATTCAAACTCTGCGCTGGAAAATCGTACACCAACATCGTCGTACAGCATCGTCAACCAAAAGCGAAGCTGACTTCAGTAGGTCCGGTTTCCAACCGGACATGTCCGATTAGAAATCGGACCTACGTTGCTCGCGCACTATCGCACTCGCGCACTCGCGCACTTCTTCACTCCGCACTTCTTCACTCCGCGCCCAGCGCGGGTCTAGTCACCTACCCTGAAACCTGCGCCAGTACCTCTGCCTTAAACTGCTCAATCAAATCAGAGACAAAATCCGCGATTGAGAGAGAGTCATCATCTACCAGCGGTGTCATATCCATGGCAAAGCTCAACGCATCAGATTGATCCACATTGTGGGATTCAAAGAAAGTAGCGTGCGCTTTGCGACGCCCGGCCACTGCCAGATCATAACGCTTACCGCCGGTTATCTGCGAATCAAAGATTCCTGAGAGCGCGGCGGAGATGTTGGTGCGCTCGCTCACATCAAGCACGACCTTGATAGAGTCTGGCAGCCAGTCCAGATCACGCCAGATTTCGCATCCTAACACCTGGCGGGGACGCTGAGAGGGCTCCAGCCTGCGCAGTGCTTTGATCAACGCACGGCAGACCCCCACATGGGTGGCATGTTTATCCGCAGGGTTATGGGTATAAACCACCTGTGGCCGTGCTGCAATCAGGATGTTATAGAGATCCTCGACAACCTCACTCTGATCCTCTCCTTTGACAGCGGAGCTAGGATAATCGAGCTGCAATTGAGCCCCGTATTGACCTAAGATCGCCGCATTGCGCTGCTCCGCGCATCGTACAGCGCACATCTCTTCATCGGTGTAAGTGGCATAGATGCCAGAGCGTGAGCTTCCGGCACCATCCGTGACTGTGACACCACTGAACCATTGATCTTGCACGCCAAAGCATGTCAAGATTCCATGCATGGCCATAAACTCAAGGTCATCCTGATGTGCGCCAACCCCCAGATGGGTGGTACGCGACAGTGCTGCAACCTGTTCTATGTCATCCGGCACAAAAAAATCCGCGTTTTTTCGACTTAATTTCATCATTGTATCAATCCTTTTTTAAGGTTAAATTTTACGGTGCTATAAGCTAAAAAATTGGAGATAATCGTAACCTGTCGTAGAGATTATGCCAAGCAAAAACATTCGGCAAACTTCATTAAGGGTGAAATGTGTAGGGTTGGCGGAACTTGTCCGGCGTAATTCCGCCATGCCACGGCGTAGCCCCGCTTGCGGGCAAAGCCGGGTTACGGGACGACTTGTCGGGCGTAGCTTTTGCCAAGCCTGAAGACGGATGAGCCAAACAAAGATAATGAAATCTCTTGGTGTGCCTTTGACGAACAAACACCCAGCATCCACAAATTGCTTCATCCTCCTTCGCCAAGGCTACGGCAGACATGTAGAAGCAACCCTACACCTTAGGGCGCGCTTTTCATAGGCCTTTTAAACCTTGTCGCTAGCTTGGTCGATCCCTCTCACGACTGTCTGCCCTGATGCTGTTGGTACTTCAGCTGTAGTAGTCGCTCCACGAGCGACATATATGCGTGTAGAGCGACATCGGGTGACGATGATGGGCGACGATAGCGGATTACGATTAAAACTCCGCCCTTGGAAATCGTTAACCAGCATCGTCGCACAGTATCGTTAACCAAAGGCGAAGCCGTGTGTCAGCAGCTCCGGTTTCCAACCGGACATGTCCGATTGAAAATCGGACCTACGTTGTTCTCGCTCCAAGGAGCACAGCCTCCCGCCACGCCCTGCGCGGACAAAGTACCTGAGAAATCCAACTACCATTTTTAGGTTCAATCACCTGACTAAGATTGTCGTGCCAATAATCCGCTTGGTATTGAGCGTACCTGCTATTGACCAGTCTATCGTGTAACTGCGACTGTCAAGCGACTTATCATCAACATCGACCACCCGCGACATAGTACGCGTATCCAGATCGATATGCACAGACCAGTTCCAGGAGTTCGTTCCATCTGTCGTCACCTCAGTTGCTCCACTGCCCACTGCCAGCAACGTCACCGCTACCGCCAGCATACTTACCCTTTGACTCATCCATTTCATTGTCTTCATTTTGTTGTCTCCTATTCGAATGACTCGACGGAATCGAGATATTCGATTGATTTGTCGCTTGTACGGCTTGAAAAAACAAACAGCTGTTCTTTTCAAAAAGTTGTAAATCCAGTATGTCCGCCGGTACCCGGTGGACGAAACCAACGCGTCTCTGGACGCGTCATCCACCGCGTAGCGGAGGATATACTTGTGTTACGCATCTAGCGCAACGCTCCCGATTAAAAGAGCCTTTATTCCCCCCTCTCCCCTTGGGAGAGGGTCGGGGGCCTGCCTACCGCGCTGCCTGACTACCGCTGGCAGGCGGCGCAGGCAGGTGAGGGTAGCCGTACCCGGCTATGGCAGGGTCCTCACGAGGCGGAAGCCAACGCTGTAGTAGCGGTACGACGGGGAGTACTTGAAACGAAACGCCGAACGACAGAACGACGCGGGGTCGTAGTACCAGCTTCCACCCCGTACCACGCGGTCCGAACCCGACTCCGCCCCTTTTGGGTTAACCCCACCCGTCAGCGAACTTGCGTACCAATCCAAACACCACTCCCATACGTTACCGTGCATGTCGTACAAACCCCAATCATTGGACTTTTTCTGCCCCACCCAACACGCCTTTTTTCCGCTATTACCACTCCACCAACCCAATTCATTCAAAACATTAGTATCAGCATCGGTAGAAAATCCATCACTGTAATAGCTAATCGTTTCCGCCCTACAGGCGTATTCCCACTGTGCATCAGTTGGCAGATCGAAGGTCGTAAGCCCAGTTCGATCGCGTAACTTTCCCATAAAGGAGTCGGCGTAAACCTCACTGGACTGCGGCCAATTCGGGGTAATCGCACTACCATCCCCGGCCGGATTCTCGCGGACATCGTGGTACGCCACCTTATTGACTGGGTTAAACGTATCTTTGAAGCTTGATGGATCCGTTCCCATTACCTTATTCCACTGCCCCTGGGTCACCTGAAAAACGCCCGCGTAGAAGTCTTGTGTCAGGGTTACTTCTTTAGTCCCTGTCGTCTCGCCCATTGTGAAAGCGCCTGCGGAAATCTTGCGCATAACCAAACGCGTATCTTTATAGGTACTGTTCGTTACCCCACCATACGGCAATGCTGCAGTGCTGACATAGTAGTTCACTGGATAGCTCGAAGCGGACGAACCGCCTCTGAGGTCGATCACCATGACTTGCGGCGGTGCATCCACAGACCACGCAGTTACCTTGGCCTTGGCAACAACCGTCAGGTTCTCGGGCCAGTCCGCACCCGCGTTCCAAGTGATGGAGCGACTTCCCGCCTCAACCTTCTTACACACGTCGCCAGTCAAGCGCGTTACAGCACTGTCAGGGATCGCGACCCCGTTAGTCTCGATGCCCAGCGTTACTATAGCTGCCTCATCAGCCAGCTCGTACGTGATATCCACAATGCGCGAACCCGCGCGTTGCGTCATAACCACATCTGTCACCAACGGCACGGCATACGCCGCGCCCACGGTCACAAAGACCGCCACAGCAGCAAAGACTGCTCTATTTGTCATCTGTTTCATCTGTATCTCTCCTTTGTTTAGGCATGGTTTTTAACACTAGAGCTCACCGTTGAAATCCTCATTTCGGACTTTCTCCTTGCTTGGCTCCGGCATCTTTCATTACCGTGCGAATTGCGCTGAAAACGCTCTCCTCAACCGCCTCTGTGAAAGGCCCAGGCTGACCATAGTAGATCATGCTGTCGTCCGCCTCATATCCGCCCTCCTGCAACACGCGCAGCGACGGAATGTAACACTGCACTTCGTTACAATAGCCAGCTACTACGAGATTTTCCTCAGCATATTCGCGCTTCGCCCGCAGCGCGTAATCCACCACGACCTCGCCACTCAAAAAGAGCAGGGTAAAAGTGTCTTCGAAGCGCAGCACCTGGACAGGATAGGGAATCGAGCGTACCGGATGGCCCGCATTGTAAGCCTCCAGCATCAACTGTGCGCGGCGCTGCTTGAAAACATTTTTTTCAAGCATTTCCCGTCGATACAGCTCCACGTCGAATGGGAGAAAGTTCAGCTGCACCTCCAAGAAACCGGTGCGGAGCGGACCACTCACAGACCGCATCTCTCCCGCCAGCACTGACTTAACTGCGGTCGCAATCTCGCTGCCGTACTGCCGGGCATGCGCCTCTGTGCCACGCGGGTCGGGATTCTGATCCGCCCCGCACCCCTGCACAAAGAACGCGGTCGCCCCGGGATAGGCCGCCTCCAGCTCCAGCATGGCAAAGCCTGCATAGTCGCCGTTGATCAGCAGATTGCCGCCCGTCAGCGTTGTGCAGTGGCAGGCGTAGTTGAAGAGCACTGCTCGCACCGTGCCGTCCGGCGCCGCGATCCGCAGCACCGGCACACTATGATCAACAGGCGCGATCTCGCGTTTGCGGCGGTTGATGGCAAAGCCGGCACTGCCTTGTCCGGTCGAGAGTCGCGCTGGCGCAAGATCCGTTACAGCCATGTTCACGGCTGCAACAATGTTATCGGTGAGTTTTCGATTCTGCGCCACAACATGCTGCAACTCCTGCTGCGTGAAATTGCAGCAGACACTCAAGCTCGGCCAAATGACTGGTCCAGAGTGGGTATGCGATGAATTGAAAAAGATCTGTGAGCGCTCGATGCCATAACTGCTCTTCAACCGTTGAGATACAACCGCTGTGATCTCGCGCGACAGTCCCAGCACGTCAGCAGTAATCAGCACCACTCGGTTACCGGGACTCTCCTCAAACACCAGCGCCTTGGCCCATACATGATGAAACATCCCCGTGGATGGCGAGGTGCGTGCCGCATATCCTGCCAGCCAGATCGGGTGAGTGTCAGGCGTGATCACTGCTCGCCCGACCCCGATCTTAAGTTCTCCACCAAGCGATGCTCCGACAGCAAACACCGCAAAGGCTACAATCGCACTAATAATGTTATTTTTATTCATCTGTCCCCTAGCAAGCAGGATGCTTGCTCTACTTTTCCTCCACGCGCCCTTCCAGGCGCGCGCTGATTTTTCCTTTGTGCTTGTTTGTAAAGTACCAGGCAGCCGAAAGAATGTTTGGCTCCAGCAGCTCGTAGGCTAACTGGTCGTAACGACCGGCCAAGTGCAGAATATCCGTACGCGTTATAGCGGAAGAATTGCACACCACCTTGTATTCACGGTCAGGTTCTATATCAGTGAACACGATGCGTTTCCCTTTCGCCCGTTTTCGGTCAAAGCGGTAACGACAACCTGAAACCTGAACAAGAAAGCGGCTTTCCCCGGGCTTATCGCGGATGTTGTCCTCAATGACCTCCAGCAGATCGGCTCCGCGCATAGAAAACGTAGCTAACGCGCTTTCGCTGGGGCGCAACCAGTTTATAAAGTCGATCAAATAGACAGTTTGTCCTGCTTTGACAGAGGCACCGCGAAAATGTTTGCCGTGGCGAAAATGTCCTTTGTTGCAGATCGCGATGTCGGCTCCGGAAATATCGCGCATGGCATCGGTCAACCAATTGCCAAGCGTGGTTTCCACGTCGCCGCTCCACTCCGGTGCCTGCTCCACCACGCCGATAATCATGCTGCGTGGATCAGTATGCGACGCAATCCGGCGTGGCTGCGCAATAGCTGTCCAGCGAGCTGCATCTTTAACTAAAAGAATCTCCTGGTCGCTCGTACAGAGGGCGTTGAACACGCTTGCGCCGTCAAGCCGCACGACAATCGATGCTGCCAGGTCCAACAACCCCGCATCCGGCCGCAGTACAACACGCGCGGCGTTTTTCAAGGTAACATGAATTTGGTTCCCGGCTTCAATTTTAGCATCGACCTCGGCAAACCAGCCAATGCGATCAACGGCTTGGATCTCCACCCACCAAGCGCGACCATGCGGCGGGAAGTACGCGCGATGCGTCACGTGGCGGGGGTGGGCCGTGCGACGCTGCTGAAGCGCCCACTCTACCACACGCTCCGTGCTTACAGCCATGGTGTTGTGGCTCACCTCCGGAATCATCCGGAGCGTGCCGTCATAACCGAGGCGCTCCATCTCTTTGGTTAGCGGGATGGGGCCGGTCTTGGCATAGGCAGGCCAATCCTTGGCCCCATGCACGTAGAGCATCGGCACATGACGCAGATTGGCGACCAGCGAGACATGGCCATATGTGGAGGCCAGCGGAATGCCGGCGGCAAAAACATCCGGGTAACGGCAACACAGGTATGTTGTTCCTGTCCCACCCATGGACTGGCCTGTCAATACGATCCGTTCAGGATCGATGCAGAAGCGGCGTTGTACCTCTTCGATAGCAGCCAGCACATGGATCTCGCCAACACCGCGCCACTCGGTTGGCCGATTGAGCGAGTCGTTGCCGAACGGACAAAGGATCGCCAAACCGCGCTTCTCCGCCTCCTGTTTGTACACGCCGTTATGATATGCCGCATCATCGAAGTATTTGTTCTGGTCGCCGCCCGTGCCATGCATGGCCACCAGAAGCGGCGTGGGTTGGTTTCCGTCATACGCCGAAGGCAGGTAAAGACGATAAGGTTGTTGCGTGCCGTCAAACGGGGAGGTAAAACTCAGGGCGATATCCGCGGGCCCTACTGCGGGCGTGTCGGCCCCCAGGCTAGCGTGCCATGCGATAACCGTAAGGCCAACAACAATCAGTAAATGTTTAGTGAACGAGTTAGGATACATCAGTGAGCCTCAACTTTTTGTAAGGGGCCTGCGATCGCTCCCACCCCATCCATAACCTTGTGGATCGCGTTGAAAACACTCTCTTCCACATCCTCAGTGAAATGACCGGGGAAGGCAGAGTACATGGAGTAATCGCCACCTTCATACCCCCCCTCCTTGAGTACGCGCAACGACGGGATGTATCCGCCCGACTGGCTGTACCCGGCGACAACCAAATTTTCCTGTGGATACTCTTGCTTAGCCCGTAGAGCGAAATCAACCACAACCTCACCGCCAAGCAGGAGCAATGCCCAATCATCCCCTATTCTTAATGCCTGTACCGGGTATGGCAGCGACGTGATTGGGGTTCCGCTATTGTAAGCTTCCAAAACCTTAGTGGCGCGGTTGCGCGTATATTTATTTTTGCTTTGCCCATCTTTATAATAGGCATCCAGCGGGGCGACATCGAAGGCCAGACGCGCCTCAAAAAAATCGGTCCGGAACGAGCCTGCCACCGGACGCATCTCGCCTGCCAATACACCACGCACCGCATCTGCCATCTCATGTCCATACTTCCTGGCAAGCTCCACCGTGCCGCGCGGATCAGGATTCTGATCTGCCCCGCACCCCTGCAAAAAGAGCGCGGTCGCCCCAGGATAGGCCGCCTCCAGCTCCAGCATGGCGAAACCCGCGTAGTCGCCGTTGATCAGGAGGTTGCCGCCCGTCAGCGTAGTATTGTGGCAGGCATAGTTGAAAAGTACCGCCCGCACCTTGCCGTCCAGAGCCTCAATCCGCAGCACCGGCACGGTATGGTCAACTGGCGCGACCTTCCGTCTGCGACGGTTGATTGCGAAACCCGCAGAACCTTTTCCAGAGTAGAGTCGCGCTGGTGCAAGGTTCGTAACCGCCATATCCACAGCCGCAACAACGTCGTCCACGAACTTCCTGTTCTGCGCCAAGATCATCTGCTCCTCAGCTGCGGTAAAGGTTTCATACCCCCTGCACGGCCAGCCTGTGGGCCCCGAATGCGTATGCGAGGCGTTGAAAAAGAAGTTTTTTTTGTCAATTTGGTGCCGTGCGCCAGCTTCGGAGATTACAAAATCCCTTAATGAACGCTGTACGCCCACTAGGTCGAGTGTGATCAGTGCCACCCGGTTACTGGGACTATCCTCAAACACCAGCGCCTTGGCCCACACATGGTGGAGCATCCCCGTAGAAGGTGTAGTACGTGCCGCATAACCAGCCAGATAAACAGGCTGGGTGTCAGGGGTCATGATCGCCCGCCCGATTCCAACCCTGAGTTCCGCGCCAAGCAATGTCCCGACGGCAAAGAGTGTAAAGAGTGCAATTGCACTCATGATGTTGTTTTTCATATTATTGTAGTTATAGTTGTAGTTGTAATAAACGCGCTGTTGAACGGCGCAGGATCAAAGACCCAGCAAGCGTTGTATCGCGCCTTTTAAGACCGCTTCCGTGCCTAGTGCTGAGATAGAATTGGACGGCTCATAGCCGCCCTCAGCAAACGCTTGATCCGTACATAAGTATGCCGGGGCACAGTCCCCGTATCCAGCCACAGCCACAAAATCATCGGGCCTGCAACTCTGTGCGAACGTTTGAAATTCCAGCATCGGTTCGCCTGGCAGATGGACGATGTGGATGTTGCCGATCTGGAGTGAACTAACCTTAAACGGCTGTTTAGCGCGCGCGACGGTAGCCATCCGCATCGCGCCTTGATAAACACGCACTCCGGGCTGCGTAGCGGCCAGGTTAGCGCGTAGTTGCTGGACAAACCCGTCGTCGGTCCGGATCGGAAGCACCATCGCTTCCGTCCGCCAGACGACTCGCCCGACCGGAACAAAATGGGTGGCGGCAGCTGCGGCCCGCATCCCGGCTTTCATCCTCGACATCAACTCATCGCGAGCTTGCAGGGTTCCATTGTTGTACTTGCCGACCGTCACATTGGCCCCGCAACCGTTGAAATATACCTGGAAAATCCCTTCTTCTTGTTCCAGTGCCTCGCGCGCTATACCCACGATATCCGCCGAAACGCTCCCATCGCACGAGTGCGTCTGCGGGTGTGTCGCGTAATAGTGAAGTCTCGCCAAGATCTTCGCGCCGCGGGCGAAGGAGATAGACTTCAGCATCGGGTCAATGTAGCCTTCCGGCAGGCTTGCCATCACAGGGTTCCGGGCACCCTCGCTGTAGCGCGTTATGATCTTCCCGTCCTGGCCCATAATCCGGCGCTGAGAGGCCACACGGTCTACCCGCGCCATTCCGCAGCCAATGCGGTCAACCGGCTCCAAGCGCTCCACCGCGTCTGTGACCGCCTGGCCTGCCCGTGTTCGCAAGCCGTCGAGAAAGCCTTTCGTGAGATGAGGCGTTGCTGATGAGGCCTCATCCAACAGCCGATGTGCATCTTCATCGGCGTAGGGGGCCGCATGCTGATGCACGCAGTGGATCGCCACGCACTCCGGTTCGGTTCCGGCCGCACGGGCCAGCGCCTCACGGAAAAGGCGCTCCGACTCATTGCACAGCAGACACCAGTCAAGCGAACACAACACATAGCGCTTTTCGCCATGCTCTAGCACAACGCCCTTGAGTAAAAGCGGATCCAAGATCTTCGTAAGTTTAATGTCCCAGACCAGTGTCTCGCCTAGCGGCGGCGTGGCGTTACAACAAAAGGTACTCAACCGAAGCCCTGTCCCAGGCTGCACCGCAAATGCCAAGTCAGGAAACTGCGACAGCGCCACGCTCACGGCAGCCGTGCCAGCAGACCGGATAAACGCCCGCCGTCCTAATCCTTTGGTCGTGCTGTCAACAGCCGCAGCTTCCCGTTTTCTCGTCATAGCCTTTTTCCTTCTCTGTCAATTGGCTTGCCCTGATCAGGCCGTCAACCCCGAGCGGTGCGTCCAGACCTTCTCAAAGGCCTTGACATATTGCTCGTTCACATCTGATGCGTCGCCATAGAAAAGCGGCAGCATAAGGTGGTTGGCATTGATATAATCACCGCCAGGCATATTCGCAGGAATGACGGGCGGGTGATGCCACCACTTGGCTTCGGAGTAGATCTTCATCTCGTGCTGCAGCGGATAATTCCAGAAGCCCACGTCGGCTCCCTCGGCCTTCAGTGCCTTGATCACCGCTGTGCGCGAAACCCCGAGCGTCTTAAAATCCACCAGCAACATGTTGCTGCTGTAGTAAACGCGCTGCTGGTCGGCGCGGCAGAGCGGCTCGGTGATCCCCGGCAGTTGGGTCAGGTGGTCGTTCATGGCGCGGACGTTTTTCTTGATAATCGCGTTAGACTCGTCGAGTCCCTTCAGCTGCAGGCGGCCCAGTGCGGCCGCGTACGGGTGCATGCGGTATTTTTGTCCGTAACCTGTGCCCGCATAGGCATACACGGGACTATCTTTAAGGAATGTACCCGGATCCTCATAGTGGCCGAAAGCCGCCGCGCGCTCGAAGTATTCACGCGTTTTGTACATGCCCATACCACCCTCAATCGTCGGCAGCGGTTTGCTCGCTTGAAGACTGAAAATGGCCATATCTCCCCAGGTGCCGATCTTCTTGCCCTGCATCGACGCCCCGTGCGCATGCGCAGCGTCTTCGAGCGTGACAAGGCCCTTCTCTTTGGCCCACCCGAAAATTTTATCCATCTCGCACGGCAGACCCCAGGAGTGCATAACCTCGACCGCCACTGTGCGCGGCGTCAATTTACGCTTCGCGTCCTCCAAATCGAAACAGGCGGTCTTCGGATCGATGTCAATAAAGATCGGCACCAGATTCGCAAACCGCAGTGCGAGGCATGCTGAGAAAAAGGTATAGCTCGGCACCATCACCTCACTGCCCGACGGCACATCAAGAGACAGCGCGAAGTACATGCTCGTCAGCGCGCTTGATCCGTTCATGTGAGCTTTGGCGAAGGGCGTGCCGGTATAAGCAGCCCATTCTTTTTCGAACTCTTTGTTTTCCGAATACGTAATGCCTTTGTCGATCATCTCGTGCAGCCGTTGTTTCTCCGCCGCGCCGTACCGTGGCCAGCGCCTGAGTTTGGAGATACGTTCTTTCGAGACGGTCACGCATTTTCCGCCGCCTTCGCTTGCCAGCGCGTTGAGGGGCGTCTGCGCCAACCCCGCTCCGACCGCCGTTACACTGGCGGCCTTGATAAAATCACGGCGTCCCAATCCGTGAGAGGCTTGCTTTTCTTGACTCGATTTTCTGATTGTATTCATCGTCTACTCCTTTTTTTGAACTATTTAATTCTGCTATTGAACCGTACCATCCATCACACTGCAAAGTGTGTCGGTCAAAACCTTTTCCACCTGCGGCGCTGTGCGCGAAGCGCGTCCCGTCTCATATCCGTTCCTTGCGCTCCGGTTTTGATCTGGACCAGGTCTGTGCGCATATGGCCGTTCTCTGTGACGCGGGCAAGGGTGTAAACCGTGCCATCAGCCGCGACCGCAATGGAGTTGACATATAACGGACGCTGACCATCAGGATAAAAAACCGGCCCGTGGTCCTTATAGCCTTGCGTAGGTATGTCGTATGTGACCAGATGCAGGTTCTCAATGCCTTTGGCCATACCTGTCGCCACCTTCTCCCTGCCCTTGACACGTTTGCCATTCTCGTAGATCGGCCCGCCTGTGAGATAGTAGAGCGTTCGTCCATCAGGCCCCAGCGTAAAGCCAAGATAGCCGTAGCTAAACTGATCGCCCATGCCTGAGCGTTGAGAGGGCTCAGAGGTGATGCGGTCAAGCACCTCAATGCGCGTGGCCTTGGGGTCGAACCGGAAAAGATAGCCTGAGTTGCCATGCACACCGTAAAACACCTTTTCGTCTGGATGCCATACCAGCTGCCGCCAGTTGTAGCCCATGCTGCCGGAATCCGTTGGTTCGTATTTGCCGAAGTAGTCTTTACGCATGTCTTCGCCTTCAACCTTCTCGACCCGCTCCGCATTCGGACGGTAGCAGAAGATATCCCCCTCAGGGTTGGTGAAGTAAGCGCAGCCGCTCTCAGGATCAATCGCGATTGAGCGGCAGAGCACGCGGTAGGTCGAACCTTCGCCGCTCTCGCCTTGGCTGGCGGTCGGCCCGAGGTTGGTCATTTTCTTTGTGGCGACATCGTAGCGGAAAAAATAACCAATTGGCCAGGAGATGCCGTAGATCACACCGCGCTGCGTGTCCATGCTCATCGCAAGCACAGCCTCGCGCTCGGGAGCGATGCCCAAATCCTCGTGGGCACCGGATTTCAGGTCATAGGTCAGCAGGTGGCCTCCGGGGTAGACCTTGTATCCGGGCGGCACCTCGGTTGCCATGCGCTCCATGCCGCCCGCAGTGTTATAATAACCTGCGTGAGTCGAAAAATAGAGCTTGCCCTCGTATTCGTAAAAGAGCACATGACTCTTGCCCTGCGGCACGGTCTTGAGCCCTTTTTCACCGCAGAACTCGGTTAAGTCGCCGACAAAGGTAATTTTATCTGTCCGCGGGTCATAGCGGAAGACGCGCCCGCCGAAATCGATCGAGGTTGAGCAGAGCACGTAATAAACGTTTCCGTCGCTGGCAATCGAAAGAGCGTTGTAGGTGTCGTGTGCCTCACGGAAACCCGAGTTGAATACGCGTGCGGTCAGCCCCTCTGCTTTAAGAGCATTATCAGTAGAAGGGGGTGAAATTGGGTGTGTTTGTTCCATTAAAATCTTTCTTTTTATAACTTTGATATAATCAGCGAAATCGAGTTCTCCTCGACTCCACAGATGATTGTTGTTTTCTTACGCCTTTGCCAGTCGTTCTGCATTTGCGTGGATTTTCTCAATGGCGTTGGCGATGTCGTCCATGTCGGTTTTTTCCCCCAACAACAGGTTATGAAAAAGCCAGACGATATCTCCGCAGAGCCTTTCGTTCTCAGGGCACTGGGTGCGCTCCAGCCAGGCACCGTAATCCAGCTCTGCCTTCGTATACATGCGCCTGAAGTTCTTGGTGGAGAAGGCTTGCTTTACATAAGCCCCCTTGTTGAGCTGCCCATATCCAGACGAACAGGGCACGCCCTCAGCGCTCAGCGCCTTGAGAAAGGCCGTGCGGGTCAGATTGCCGCCGAACGCCGCCTGGTTGTAGCGGAACGGGAAGAGGTGAAACGCCGCACGGGTGACCCCAGGTGAGAAGGTGTAAGGCGCGATGCCGGGGATATCCTTAATTTTAGACTTCAAGTATTCGGCATTCGCATGACGCTTTACTGATTCCTCTTCAAGCCGCGCGAGTTGCGCCAGCCCGATGGCCGCCTGATACTCAGTAATCCGCTGTTTGGTGCCCAGCATGACGGCACCGCCGCCGACCGCGCCCACTGCCGTACCGTAGGCGTTGCCATAGTTGTGGTAGGAGTAGCAGCGGTCCATCAAGGCCTCGTCGCCACTGACAATCGCGCCGCCCTCACCAATCGGCATATTCTTGGAGTTCTGAAAGCTGTAACAGCCAGCGTTACCAAAGGTGCCACACTTCTTGCCACCGATCTCCGCCAGCCACGCCTGACAGGCATCCTCTACCACCAGCAGGTTGTGCTTTTTCGCAATAGCCATGATGGCCGTCATATCCGCGGGCAGACCGAGAATATGCACCGGCAGGATCGCGCGGGTTTTGGGTGTAATCTTGGCCTCAATCTTCTTGGGGTCGAGCTGATAGGTCGCGGGGTCAATGTCGCAGAAGATCGGGATCGCGCCGTTCATCAAGATCGACTGCGGTGTGGCGATGAAAGTATAGGGTGGCAGGATCACCTCGTCGCCCGCGCCCACGTCGAGCTGCGCCAGCGCGGTGATCAGCGCATTCGTACCGTTGACCACGGCCAGGCAACGTTTCGCGCCCATGGCCTCGGCCCAGCGCTTCTCAAATTCAGTCACAACTCCCGCACGCGACCAGACACCGCTGCGCATGACCTTTAGCAGCCCCGCCTCGTCGGTTTCAGGAATCCATTTCGGCCACTTCGGCCAGCCACCGGCATGCGCCTTCTTGCCGCCAAGCAAAGCAGGCACGCCCGCTGCTTCATTGCTAGCCTGCACATTGAAGGGCAAGTACATCGCACACGCCCCAGCTGCTGCGCACGAAGCCTTCATAAAAGTCCTGCGCCCAAAATTGCGGTCCCCTCCATTGTCTAAGGTAAGTGTTTGCTTCGGTTTCATAAACGTCTCCTTTTTTAAAGCTATTGTACGTTGGCGACTTAATCAGAGATGCAGCGTGCCGCACTCCTGCCAATGCTCTCGCTATTGAATAGCAACATTATACCCTTTAGATTTCGCTACTACAAGTGCATGATCGGTAAACTCCATGCATAAAAAGAAATTTTTGACAGAGTCACAGAGAACATCGCATCTTCAATCACTTCAACTCACTAGCATCCCACCAGTCTTCGTCAAGGCTTCCGCCCGGACAAGTCAAGGATGCAGGTGTTTAGGTTTTTAAGGTAAAAAATTTTGGAGGTGAAAAATGGGGTGCGCTTCGTTGTTTTTGGGGTAGAAAAATAGAGGGGTAGAAAAATTTGACAGAACTTCTTTAGTAACTTCTCAATAACCGGCCAGATAACAAAGAGCACGCTGAAGCGTGAACAACAAACGGCTGCTGCGTAAGGTTTGTTGTCCAGCCTTTAGGCTGTTCCAAAGCGGGTTATTGAGAAGTTACCTTCTTTAGATGTGAAATCGTCGACCAGCATCGTCGCCGCTATCGTGAACCGGAGGCATTGCCACCAAGTCACCAGGTCACCAAGTCACCAGGCCAAAAACAGTTTGGACCTGGATTACTGAGCAACCAGCAAGTGATTGGCAGGTCGAAGCTGTAGGGCGCGGGCCGTGAACGCGCCGGCAAGCGACAGTGAGGTGCAATGCGAGCCGCCAGGTGGCGCATCACGCACGAGCCCCCCGGCTGTCACGGCCCGCGGCTACAGTGCTGCGCAAGCTGGAGGGAACGCGCCGGTCGGGTTGGGTTATGCGCGGCATCGGTTGACGATGATGTGCGACGATGTTGGTGGACGATTAAAAACCCGCGCCATTGAAAATCGTCGACCAGCATCGTCGCCGCTATCGTGAACCGGCGGCACAGCCGATTTAGATTAGGATTGCTACGACCAAGTGATCAAGTTATAGGCAAGTTTTTCTGACTTCAAAGAACTCCTAAGAACTGCTATGATTATCCAATGAAAACGATTTCAGTTCTGGTACTAATGCATCTCTATGACCACCGTATACGGCAGGGGATCGGTCGGTATGCCAAGGAGCGTGGGTGGTTTTTGACTTTTTGCGACGGCTGCACCCACGGCGGGGTGAGCTTGCTGCCGCAGGGTTGGAGTGGAGACGGCATTCTGACGCAGATCGGCAGCAGACAGGAAATTCTCAGCTACATCCGTAAGCAGCGCGTACCAAGTGTTGACCTCTGCATTTTTCGTCCAGAAGTGCGGATGCCGCGCATCACTGGCGACCAATTGCTGATCGGAAAGGTGGCGGCTGATCATCTGATCGAGCGCGGCTTCCGTCGGGCGGTCTTTTTCTCGACTGAGGACCAACACCCGCACAAGCTGCGTGAGGCGGGATTCGCGCAGCAGTTCAAAGCTTTTTCTGGGCACTCACCGCTAAGCTTGGTCTGGATGCGCCAGTCACTAAACGGAATTGATAACTGGAGCGCGCAGGAGATATGGCTGCAGCGGGAGCTGCAGGCGCAGCCGAAGCCGCTCGGGATCTTCTGCTACAGCGATTATGACGCGGTCAAGATCGAGACTGTTTGCATCGAGTGCGGCTATGCCATACCGGATGAGGTCGCCATTATCGGTGTAGACAACGATCCGCTGGTCTGCGAGAACGTCAATGTGCCGCTCTCCAGTGTCCGTCACGACCTGGTGCGGGTGGGATACGAAGGCGCAGCCATGCTGGACCGACTGATGCAGGGCAAGCCGCCGCCCTCCGAGCCAGTACTGATCCCGCCGTTGGGGGTCGAGACGCGCGCCAGCACCGAGATCTTCACCTCCGATGACCCGGTGGTACGGGCGGTCATCCGTTTTTTCCAGGAAAATATTGCCGAGAGCATCGGCGTGGAGGAAGCCGCCCACGCGGTAGGTCTGCCGCTGCATAAACTGAAGGCGCATTTCCGACGCGTGTCAAACGACACAGCATATGCCACGTTGAACCATCTAAGACTGTTAGCTGCCAAAAAGCTGCTAGCCAATACCGACCTCTCGGTCAAGGAGATCGCCGCGCAAACCGGATTCTGTCATGCCCAGCATCTAAACAGCGCGTTCCGGCGTCGGGAACATTGCACACCGAGCGAGCTCCGCTCCCGTGAGAAAGTTTCCCATTTGGCAGGCCGCATCTGAAGTTTACGCGGAGAATCAGATGCCTGAACTCTGAAACAACACGCATCCATGAAACATACTTAACTGGCTGACTAGGTCTGTGATTGCATCGCTGTTGACAACTATCTTAATCATGGTGTATCCTATTAACAAATGTCGTTCCGCGTTAGCGTTTCGGGCGTCAAGCCGGGGACTTGTATATCCGGCATTAACGTGTCGGCGTTTTGCGCCACATTGAGGTAACTCTCAATCGCGGCGCTTTTTTTGCCGGTGCGCGCCATTGAAAGGTTCTTGTTTTTTGTGAGAAGAGATGCGAGAATAATAAGCAATAAAAAACACTTTAGAGGTTGCTTATGGAAGTGAAAGTAAAAATCATGCATACACTCACAGTCAACGGGAAAGATTATCCTTTAGATGGCTGCGGAAATATGGCTGAGTTATTAGAAAAACTTGGCATCAAGCCGCAAAAGATGGCAGTGGAGCTTAACTCCGTAATTATTCCACGCCAAGCCCTTGCAACAACAGAGATCAAAGCAGGCGACCAAATTGAGGTCATTCAATTTGTGGGCGGCGGTTGATTTTATTCTGCATTAATAGGCCATGATTTGCTATGGTGCAGCCCATTTACAGCCCAAGAAACGGAAATCATGAAGAAACTAACCATCGCAGGACACACATTCACCTCCCGCCTCTTTATCGGCACTGGCAAATTCGGTTCGCACGAAATTATGCGTCAGGCAATTGAACTATCGGGGTCACAGCTGGTCACAATCGCGCTGCGCAGAGTTGATCTGGACAAGGCGCCTGAGAGCGACCCGCTGATCTCCAAGCTGGATCAGAGTAAAATCATAATCGTGCCGAACACCAGCGGCGCGCGCACAGCAGAGGAAGCGATCCGAATCGCGCGCCTGGCCCGTGCGGCAGGAGGCTTCAACTGGATCAAACTCGAGCTGACACCCAACCTGCACCACCTGCTGCCTGACCCGATTGAAACCTTGAAAGCCGCTGAAGCGCTGGTCAAAGAAGGCTTTATTGTGATGCCCTATATCAATGCCGATCCAGTGCTGGCTAAACGCCTCGAGGAGGTGGGCACCGCTGTGGTCATGCCTTTAGCCGCGCCCATCGGAACCAATCTGGGGCTGCGGAACAAGGACATGATTCAGATCATCATTGAAAACTCTCAGGTTCCAGTGGTAGTTGATGCCGGGCTGGGAATGCCCTCTCACGTGGCTGAAGCGATCGAGATGGGTGCTGACTGCGTACTGGTCAACACCGCCATCGCCTCAGCAGCGGATCCAGTTAAGATGGCGGGCGCCTTTGCCAAAGCGGTCATAGCAGCGGAAGAGGCTCTGGACGCAGGTGCGCGCGCCCCGCAAAGGACGGCCAGTGCCTCCTCCCCCCTGACCGGATTCCTTTGGGACAAGTGAGCTGGATTCTGTTCCATTCTTTTAGCCGCCAATCCTTTGTGCGATGTGCTTCACTATATCGAAATTCGCTTTGTTTTCAAGAGTTGCACAGTTCCTCTTCTGGTTGAGGCGAAATTTCGATGTGTCTTCTGCTATCTTACCTTCATTTCACCCTTGTAAAAACTGCCTTATTCGTCTTTTTCACTCACGGTCGACTTTTTTGACCCTACGGGATGACACGCAAGCCGGAGACAAAAAAACACCCTGCAGCCAGAGGCGGCAGGGTGTTCTCAAGTAAATATTGACTGCTTTAGCCTTCAACCACAAAGACTTTTATTGAAGTGCTGACCTCAGCGTGCAGCTTAACAGGGATATCAAACTCACCTGTTTCCTTAAGGTGATCCTCCATCAAAAGTTGTGACTTGTCGATTGAGACCTTGCCGTCTTTCTCAATCGCCGCGAGAACATCACCCGGCGTGATTGAGCCGTAGAGGCGCGAGCCATCCACAGTTTTAGCGGTAATCGTCAGTTTTAAACCGCCGACTTTTCCGGCTTTTGTCTTAGCCTCACCCAACTGAAGTTTCGCCAGTTCATCGCGCTCTTTACGCAGCTTCTCCAGACGGCGTTTAGCACCCTCTGTGACAGGGGCCGCGAGATCTTTAGGCAGCAGAAAGTTACGTGCATAACCATCGGCAACCTTAACAATGTCGCCTGCTTTTCCCAGGTGTTCGACATCACATAACAAAAGTAATTCTTTAGCCATTTTATTTGCTTCCTCTCTCAAACTAGGCCAGAAGGCCCATGTTGCGCGCACGGCGGACACCGGTTTTGATTTTGCGTTGCTGCGCGGCCGTGATGCCGGTGATACGGGCTGGTATGATTTTACCGTAGTCAGTCACGAAACGACGCAACAGATCAATATCATTAGTATCAACCGCTGAGTGGGGCTCAAGAATCTGCGCACGCTTGCGGATGGCGCTGTTATTATCTCTATCTCTGTCTCTATCTCTGTCTCTGTTACCTCTGTGCATTGCCATAAAAGTTAACTCCTTTTCAAAATTACGTGTTAAAATGGAAGGTCATCGTCATCACCCAGATCATCCAGATCCGGGGACTCGGGCTTCGGTGAAATCTGATCGGCAGCGGTCGTCGTATGAGATGCGCCGGGTTGTTCCGATCCTCCGCTTTCATTGCGCCTGCTGCCATCCGGCATGAACTGAACGCGATTGGCGCGCACACGCAGCTTGCTGCGTTTCTCGCCCTGCGTATTAGTCCATTCATCAAGCTGCAAACGCCCTTCAACCAGAATCAGTCTTCCTTTAGCCAGATACTGACAACAAATTTCGGCCTGTTTATTCCAGACCACGACATCGACAAAGCAGGTAGTTTCCTGAGCCTCGCCATTTTTGTCTTTCCATTGCTCTGAGACTGCCAGCCCCAGATCAGCGACCTTAACTCCTGAAGCAGCCTGCTTCAGTTCAGGGTCCCGAGTCAGCCTGCCCATCAATATCACTTTGTTAAATGAAGCCATTGAACACCGTCCTTAATTTATACTGGTCAATTATTCCTCTTCAGTGCTCGCAGCGTTTTCCAGTGTTTCAGCTTCCGCCGCAGCAGCGGCCTTGGCCGCTTCGCGGACTTTGGCATCCTCAGCCTGCTGTACCAGCAGGGCTTCAAGGCGCTCATCCACAGCTAAAATTTGAACACGGAAAACTTCGTCCACCAGCTTGTAGCGCTTGGTTAACGCCGCAATCAACGCGGGTGCAAGTTCGAATCTGATTTTCACAAAAACCCCATTATCACGCTTTTTCATCTGGCGTGCAAAGGGTTTTTTGCCGAGCACCTCAGTACTCAGTATTTTGCCGGACAAATTTATGATTTCAGCGGTCGCTGACTCAATTATTTTATCCAGCACCTCATCCCGCGCCGAACCGGCGAAGATGTATAAGCCATCGTATTTTTTCATGATGGAATTCCTATTCCTTACTCCGGTTTAACTTGGTCAGCAACATACTGCCAGCCATTATACCGGTTCATCGATTCATTCAAGTCGTTTTCTATCAGGCATATTACTGCGTCAGCGGCGGTTTGTACAGACCTGGCAACCATGTCATTGCTATCTGTGCTAAATTTGTTCAGCACATGATCCACCAGATTCCTATCTGTTTCCCGGCCCACCCCGAGCCTCACTCTCGCGAAGTCATCTGTTCCCAGACTCTCAATGATTGAGATCAATCCGCGGTGTCCGCCTGCGCCACCTTGTCCGCGCACTCGCAATCTGCCCAACGGCAGATCAGCGTCGTCCAGAACGACCACCAGGTCGCTAGGCGCGCAACGAAAATAACGCAGGATCTTCGCCAGACTGGTGCCGCTCAAATTCATAAACGTTTGAGGCTTCACCAGCATCAGCTGAGAACCTAGGCAGGTTGTTTTAGCTATATAAGCACGAAAACTCCTGCTGCTTGTCCACCCGGCATTCAACTTTTCAGCCAAACGGTTGATAACCTCGAACCCGATATTATGCGGTGTGTTATCGTACTTTATTCCAGGGTTTCCAAGACCCGCAACCACTTTCACGCAATCATGCCTTCCGATTACCAGCCAGGCGGAACCACTCCGCCCGCCCGGCGCCTAAAATTACTCCGGCTTAGTTGCCCCTGCCGCGGGCTCCTCAGCTTCAGTTTCAGCGTCCTGATCCTCTTCACTCTCTTCAACCGGGCTAACCACAGTGGCGACCGCCTGGTCTTCACTGGTGTTCACCACCGTGTAAGCATCGCTCAGCTTCAGGTCGCTGACATACAGCACCTCGCCAATCTCCAGTTTAGAGGTGTCAACCGTGAACCTTTCCACCACGTCTCCAGGCAGACACGCAACTTCGACTTCACGAAGCAGATGTTCAAGAATTCCACCACTGACGCGTACGCCCACAGGCTCGCCCAACAGCTCAACAGGAATTGTGATCGTGATCTTCTCAGTCAACGACACTTCAATAAAATCAACGTGAATTGTGTTACCAGTGATCACATTGCGTTGCACCTCACGCGGTAGCGTGGGTATCATCTCGCCATCGAGATCGAGAGTCACGATAAAGTGTTCGCTGGTGTGTTGACGTAGCAACCCTTCAAAGGTGTGCGCGTCGAATTTGACCAACGTCGTGTCGCCCCCGCTCCGATTCACCGCGGCCGGAATCATACCGGCACGGCGTAAACGGCCCGCTGCGTTAGAGCCCTCGGCCACACGCAGCTCGGTTTTTAATTTGATCTGTTCATTCGCCATTTCTTTTCCTTACTCATCATAAAGCCACCTCACCAAGAGAGCTTTGCTCCCGCCTGTCGCATGATCCTACAATAATTGCAACCGCGGATGGCAATAACCATCTTCGTTCGTACGGCATACCTTTGGCGCCGGCTTCCCCTCTCTCATACAATTATGAGTAAAACAGGGAGCTCACCGACTTATCTTCGTGGATCCTGCGAATTGCCTCACCCATCAGCTCAGAGATCGTCAAGACTGTCACCTTAGCCGGTATACTGGCGATATCCAGATCACTGCGCAAAGGCACAGTATCGGTTGTCACCAACTCGATCAACTCGGTTTCAGTGCGCAGGCGCTCAACCCCTTTTTGTGTTAGGGGCATATGCGTCACAGCCGCCCGTATGGAGGCGGCCCCGCGTTCTTTCAGTATTCTGGCTGCGGCGCACAATGTTCCGCAGGTGGTGGTCATATCATCAACCATGATGACATCGCACCCCTCAACGTTGCCTACAACGCTGAAGGCATCCACTTCCGCGTCTCCCAAACGCTGCTTCGCGACAATTGCCAGGTCTGTGCCCAGCATTTGTGAATAAGCGTAAGCCATTTTAGCCCCTCCGGTATCGGGCGACACAACAAGCGGCTTACTGAGCTTCATCTCACGCAGGTACTTCACCATTACCGGCGCGGCGTGCAGGTGGTCAACGGGAATATCAAAAAATCCTTGTATTTGCTGGGCGTGCAGATCCATTGTCAGCACACGGTTAGTGCCAGCGGCCACCAGCAGGTTGGCCACCAGCTTGGCGGTGATCGGCACCCGCGGCTGGTCCTTACGGTCCTGGCGCGCATAGCCGTAGTAAGGCAGCACGGCTGTGATCCGATTGGCTGAGCCGCGGCGGGCAGCATCGATCATGATCAACAGCTCCATCAGCATTTCATTGGGGCTTCCCGCAATCGACTGCACCATGAAAACGTCTTTACCACGGACGTTGTCTCTGATTTTGCAGTGGATCTCACCATCTGGAAAGCGCCGTATATCAATGGCACCCAGTGATTCGCCAAGATAACGCATCATCTTATCAGCCAGCATAGGATTCGCGGTTCCTGAAAAAACAATCATATCTTGCTTCGCTTTCCAAACTTTATTCACTAAATCATCCTTAAGGGCAATGCCCTAAACCCACATCCAAGGCTCAAACTTCAAAATGCAAACAATGGTTGCCCGGGGTGGATTCGAACCACCTCCGAAAGAGTCAAAGTCTTTTGTGCTGCCATTACACCACCGGGCATGTTTGCACCAGCATTCGCCACAGATTATTCGGCAACTGCTGAATAACCCTCTCTCCATGAGCTCTGTCTTTAACAAGCCCGAACACTGATGCGCCGCTTCCCGAAAGCAACACTCCCAGACATTCCGCTTCTTTTAACACCAAAGACGCATACGCGACTTCAGGGAAGAAACTGTACACAACTCCTTCCAGACCGTTGTACAATATCTCTGAAACCGCACCCGCATCACCGTTTTGGATATGAGGACGTATATTATTGATTATTTTAGAGGGGTTAGTCAAGTCCGCTCTCCAGTTTCTGAAGATTACCGCAGTTGAACACATAATGCCCGGGTTGACAATCACCATCCACATCGTCCTGCACCCATCTAACAAAGCCTTATCCATTAATGGCTTAACTATTTCGCCGCGCCCTTCCACAACCACCACGCCGCCATGCACTAAGGCCGGAACATCACAACCTAAATCTGCTCCAAAAGCGGTTAATTCCTCTATCGGCAGGTTTAAATTCCATAGTTTATTCAACCCCTTGATCACAGCCGCGGCATCCGCGCTGCCTCCCCCCATACCGCCGCCAATCGGTATCCGCTTGTGAATGTGGATCGCGACACCCTGATCCGTGCAGTAGCGCCGCCGCATCAGATGCGCCACACGTACCACCAGATTATCGCCCGGCGAACCAAGGCGCTGGGTATCAACCCAGTTTTCAGCCGACACTGTGAGGGCAATTTCACCCTGCGCTGCGGGAGCGAGCGTGACGGTGTCCGTCAATGAGACCGGCATCACCACGCTGCGCAGCTCATGATACCCATCCGCACGCTTGCCTAGAATCTCCAGTGTGAGGTTCACCTTGGCATATGCCTCAAGAACTATGAGATTACCTAATTTAGTCATGAAGCGCATATTGTTGCAAAAAACGCCCGCCAGAGCAAGCGCTGAACGTCAGCCCTCTTTGGCTTTGCGTAGCTTGTAAATATTTTTCATGCGGGTGTCAATGTCCTCAAAGCCGATATCCGATGCGTACACATCCTTGTAGTAGCCAAAAGCTTTTTCAATATCGCCGCTCTCTTCCGCCAGCACGCCCAGTTGAAAGACCACTTTCTTTTTCAGCTCATCCATGATAAGCAACTGATCATTCGCGGCCTCGAGCTGCATGGTCGCCATGTCATTCTGCCCCTTCTTGCTAAAGCATAACGCCAGATGATAGAGTGAGAGCACACGCTCTTTTGGACTGCGCTGCGAGAGCTGGAACCGCCCGATCGCATCATCAAAGTACCCATTGTTAAAATACTGCATGCCCAGCTCAAACTGAAGACGCAGATCATTTGGATAGCTCTGTACGCGTGCTAAGAGGTCATCAAAAATAAACTGATTCATCTCATTCTCAATCTGATCGGCGGAATCCTTGTGGCCAGCGGCTTTGAACTCCTCGATCCTAGCTTCAAAGGAGGAGATTTTCGCATTGGTCAGCGAGCGGTCAAGCTCAGGGTCAGAGGGGTTGATTTTCCTTGCCGCCGCAAGCGTCTCAACCGCCTTATCGAACATTTTGACTTGAACATAAAGCCGCGCTAAAGAACGGTAATAGTTCATGTTCTTAGGCTCTTCCTCGATATGTTTGATCGCATCCGCAATCAGAACATCCGCGTCTGAACCACCTAAAACCGCTTTATTCTGTTTGTCAAGCTTATCGGCCTGGTCTTTATCGGCGATCAGATCACGGAAACCATCCTTCTTGCCGGCCGTCTCCTCCCAGCCAGCTGCCATCGTGGCCCGGGCCTCAGCGTCTTTAAGCTTTTTGAAAATGGATTGATCGTTCGGGACAAAGGCGTTGAGTTTAATATAGGCGTCACGCGCCTTGGTGAAATCACCGACGGCCATGTAAAAATCGGCCACCCGGCGCAGCAGCGACATGTCATCCTGGTTGTTCTCATAGGCCGCTTCAACCGTGAACAGGGCCGCATCAGGGTGTCCAGAGGCCTCCGCTGCCTGAACCGCAAGTTCAACATTAAGCGCATGCAGAGGATTCATAGTCAGGAGTTTCTCGCAGGCAATGAGCGCCCTGTCGGGATTACCAGATCCTAACAAACCTTTGACCTTGGTCCGGATATAGGCCTGTTTGATATCCAGGATCGCATTCGCAAAAGCGCCGATCTCTCTACGCTTGAACTTCGCAATCTGCGCGGAGCGCAAAACCTTACGAGCCCGCGAGAAACTTGACGCTCTGGTCAGACACTGCATCAGAAGGTCAATCGCGATATCATAGTTACCACGCTCATATGCGGCGTGTCCTTTTGCATAAAAGTTCTGCGCTTGTTGAGCCTGCCGCTCTGATTTATCTTCAGCCATAATTAATTCCTCGTTTCTGTCACAAAAATTCGCAATAAGTATAGAAGCAAGGGAAGTAAAAATCAAGCCCTTAGATTAAAATTTAACGCTCGTGCGACATGCAAGCTTCACCAAAGCGGAAACATGTAGGATTGGCGGCACTTGTTCGGCGTAGTTCTTGCGAAGCCTGAAGCGCACTTGCGCCCGCCGCGCGACTTGCAAGTTTCATTAAAGTTGAAATGTGTAGGGTTGGCTCTTTGAGCCAAACAAAGATAATGAAACCCCACGGCTTGCCTTTGACGAACAAACACCCGGTGTCAGCTAATTGCTTCGTGGAAGCAACGCTACACCCCAAGGCGCGCCTTTCACATGCCTGTTGCAAAATGCCGCTCGTAGAGCGGCTACTACACCGAACGACACCCCTTGTATTCACAGTGCAGCGCATGTGTAGTAGTCGCTCTATGAGCGACATATGCCGCTCATAGAGCGGCATCGGTTGACGATGCTGTGCGACGATGTTGGAGGACGACCGGGATCATAAGGGAAATCGTCCACAAACATCGTCGCCGCTATCGCAAACCGAAGACGCGGCTGACCAGAGTGCGCACCTGTCATTAGCCTGCCGTCCGCAGTCACCCGCATAGCGGACGACTTCCTTGCTTCGCGCCTTGTCAAGGGGAGTAAATGCGAGCAGCAATTCTAATTATGTGCGGCGCTTCTTTTTCGTTAAACTCTTCTGTGGAAGGTCAAGAAATGACGCATGCTTCAGCGCGTCTTCATGAATAAACTCGCTCTCACTCATGGGTGGGAGCGGAGCGTCGGCGGGTGCCGCAGAGTCCATCTCAACAGATTCCTCCTCACCCCCCCCGCCCCAGCTTCCGAGCGGCGGCGGGCGCAGGATCTCCCAAATCTCCTGCTTGAAGCGCGCAACTCCCTCATCCGCGCGATCAAGAGTGGAGAGCGGAATAGGCGTGAGCCCTGTTTCTTGAATAAACCGCGGCAGGTTCTCCTGCGCTTGCTCCACATCCATCTTGTTGGCCAGCACAATTGAGGGACGCTCCAGCAGCGGTGCGTCATACTGTTCCACCTCCCGGCGCAGTTTCACATAATCATCCCATGGGTCACGGTTATCGGTGCCAGCCATGTCGATCACATAAACCAATATCGTTGAACGGGCAATGTGTTTCAAGAACCTCAAGCCCAACCCCCCTCCCTCAGCCGCGCCCTCAATAATTCCGGGCACATCGGCAACCCTCAATTGCGAGTAATCATCATATTTAACTGTACCCACAATCGGGTTCAACGTGGTGAAGGGATAGCTTGCGACTTTAGGCCGGGCATCACTGACACATCTGAGCAGCGAGGACTTGCCAGCATTTGGAAAACCAAGCAGACCCGCGTCCGCAATGGTTTTGAGTTCGAGCTTTACTCTGAATTCATCGCCGCCCGCACCGGGGGTGTGTTCAACTGGAGCCTGATGCGTGGATGTTTTGAAGTGTACATTGCCCAAGCCGCCCAAGCCGCCAGCGGCTATGGTCACAGGTTGGCCGTGTTCGACAATATCTGCGATCAGTTGACCTGTCTCAACATTGTATAGCTCGGTTCCGCAGGGAACCTTGACGATCAGGTCGCGGCCTTTGCGCCCATATTTTTTACGGCTGCTGCCAGACACACCGTCTTCAGCGAACAGCTGAGGTGCAAAATACAAACTAATCAGGGAGTTCACATCGTGACTCCCTTGAAAAATGACGTGACCTCCGCGACCGCCATCGCCGCCATCTGGCCCGCCTAATGGAATACACGCCTCACGCCGGAAGCTGCCACTGCCATTGCCACCCTTGCCAGCGCGTACATGGACAGTAACTTGATCAATAAACTTCCTGATTTTCACCTGAAGCGTCTATCTGAATATGTTAAGATGAAACGCAATGTGTTACGCGTTCTCCACCATTGGCAAAATGCTTACCATTTTGCCTTGTTTCTGGAATTTAACTGTTCCGTCTTTCAAAGCAAACAGTGTGAAGTCACGGCCACATCCAACATTATCGCCAGGATGCACCTTGGTGCCGCGCTGACGCACAATGATTGAACCCGCCGGAACCAGCTGCCCATCATAAAGCTTTACACCCAGCCGCTTGGCATTGCTGTCGCGACCATTTCTACCTGAACTTGATGCCATAAATCAATCTCCTTACACTAAATCAAGGTTGAGAAAATTAAGCCAATGACTTAACTGCAACAACAGTCAGTTCCTGACGATGGCCAACCTTACGGGAGTAGCCTTTACGCCGCTTCTTCTTGAAGTTCACCAATTTTTTACCACGCTTGTGTCCAACCACAGTCAGAACAACCTTGGCTCCTTCAACATAAGGCATGCCAATCTTCAATTCGCTGCCGTCAGAGAGTGCGATCACCTCATTCAGCTCAATGTCCTGTCCTGCTTCAGCTTCAAGGCGCTCAATCTCAAATGTAACACCCGGTGTGACGCGATACTGCTTGCCACCGGTCTGTAAAACCGCATACGCTTCCATTATTTTCTTCCTCACCAAATTAAATCACGCAAGTCCGACCCTCTGAGCCGGTGCGAATAAGATCAAAACCATATCAGTAATTGGCTTCCAATGTCAAGTCCCCCACCCTGATTTTTTCAAAATAAATTCATTTCATTTTATTTCAGGAAACAATTGCCTGCGGCAGCGTACGCTCCCAAACCCCACGCGTAAAGTCCGGCACATCGACCGACTGGCTGCGTTGTGCCACAGACGCTTCGCTCAAAGGACTGATTGAACTCCATGCGGCGGCATCGTACACACTCTGGTCCAGCGGCTCGCCATTGATAAGGCAATAGATCACGCGCCAGTTCATAAGAAAGTCCATACCGCCGTGCCCGCCAACGCGTACGGCTTCCTCTCCCATGCGTTTATAAAGCGGGTGTTCATACGCCTCAAACAAAGGCGCCGTGTTAGTATCCCATTTGTGGCAGTCTGTGCTGGCCTTGTCTCCCAACGCCTTCTGAATAGCGGCTGGCAGCTCCTCCTTCTTATAATCTAACGCAATACGGTTAGGACTCCCCGCGAACGTACCGCGCGTTCCCTGGATCAGGTTGAGACGGGTGGCCGGACGCGGCGAGGTCTCGTCCCATTGCACCATAATCGAACGACCTTTGATGGTCTTGATAATCGTTGTGTTGATGTCACCACAACGCCACTCCTTGATCTGGTTCCATTTATGATCAGCGGGAAAACGCTTTTTAGCGTGTAACGGACGTCCCAGCGCCGGCGAAGAGATTGAGCTGAGGTAGTCGAAGCGATCACCATGATTAATACCCATGTACTGTGCCACTGGCCCGAGTCCGTGGGTTGGATAGAGATTGCCGTTGCGTCGCGCATAATGCAGCGTCCGCCACGAGCCTGTCCCGTGTTCCACCTGGTTCATCTGATACCGAATGTCATGGATGTAGGCGGCCTCGCCATGCAGCAGTTCACCGAGTAACCCCTGCCGCACCATATTCAACACCATCAGCTCCGTGCGGCCGTAGGCCACGTTCTCCAGCATCATGCAGTGACGCCTTGTCTTTTCCGCTGTATCGACCAGTGCCCAGCAATCCTCAAGCGTGATCGCTGCCGGAACCTCAACACAGGCGTGTTTACCAGCCCTCATCACGTCAAGAGCTTGCGGCGTGTGCAACTCCCAGGGTGTCGAGATATAGACAACATCCACATCGTCGCGTTCCAACATTTTTTTATACGCCTCAGGCCCGTCGCCGAACGCGGCCGGCTTTGAACGCCCCGCATCAATGACAGCCTTGACAGCACTGTCAAGTCTAGCTTGATGGGTATCGCAAACCGCTGTAATATCCACTCCCTCAATCTTGAGCATGGTGGCCACATGACCTTTTCCTCGTGCTCCGAGTCCTATAAATCCGACACGTACCCGTTCCATTTTTGAGGTTTTTAATCCCATCACGGTATTGCCCGAAGCAGCTGCCTGAGCATGCGCCGCCATCGGCGTCATGGCCGCCGCGGCACCATATCCGGCCAGCGTTGAAAGTTTAAGAAAATCCCGACGTGAAGCTTGATTTGACATTTTTTCCTCTTTTTATACGTTGATTGAATTGCCATCACTGGCATCCCCATAGGCTTGGCTAACAAACTACCAGATTCCAAACTACCAAATTCCGTAATAGGTACGTACTATACAGGGGGAGAGTGAAAAATGTCAATCACCAAACATTGTTTTTCAGCGACGCGACTCCTCGATATTTCCGAATCCGCTGATTTCGCTGTGCGTATCCGCCCGGTCGCCAAAACGCGTCAGAGTGTCATCAAAATCGAGACGCACCTCCCCGGTCGGCCCATTACGATGCTTGGCCACATCCACAATCGCGAGACGCTTGTCATCAAACTCGTCATCTTTCGGTGCTTTGCATGGTCTGCGCAGCAGCAATACCACGTCGGCATCCTGTTCGATGGCGCCTGAGTCGCGCAAGTCAGAGAGTTTAGGCTTATTGGATTTATCACCGCGCTGTTCAGGGGCGCGGCTCAACTGGCTGAGTACCATCACAGGCAGGTTCAACTCCTTGGCCATGGACTTGATCTGACCGGAGATCTGTGAGGTCTCGATCTGACGTCCCTGCTTGGAGAACTCGCGGTAATTACAGAGCTGCAAATAGTCGATCACAACCAACTCGATATCATAGCGCTTCTTCATGCGCCGGGCCCGCGCACGCATATCCATGACATCCAGGCCTCCGGTATCATCAACATAGATCGGCGCGCTCTTGAGGTCGTTCGCCCCACGCGAAAGTTTCATGTTTACCTTCTTTGGGTTCAAAATACCCTGATCTATCTGAAAGGCGGGCACCCCGGACATGCCACAGAGCATACGCATAGCGAGTGACTCGGTATTCATCTCCAGTGAAAAAACTCCCACCGCGCGCTTGCGGCTATGATCGCCCTTCATCGGCTGCCCGTAGATATTCCGGCCCAAGGCGACACACTCCGCAATGTTCATGGCCAGCGATGTTTTGCCCATTGAAGGACGGGCGGCCAGCACGATCATCTCGCCATTACGCAGCCCCTTGAGCTTCCTGTCGAGATTGGTCAGGCCAGTTGGAAGACCTGCAACCGCTCCAGCACCCAGCGAAAAGAGTCGGTCGATGTGCGCGATTGTGTTGTTAATGGCCTGAGTCCAGGTAAGGCCAGTGCCCCCCTGTTTATCAGAGATGCTCAGAAACTTCTGCTCAATCTCACCCAGTAGCAGATCAGCGCCAACCGCTTCATTGTAGCAGCTGGCCTCAGCTTGGCGCGCATAGGCGATGATTGTACGCAGCAGATGCTTCTCGCGGATTATATTGATGTAATACTCAGAGTGGGCTGCTGTGGGTGTCTGGTCAATCAGGGATTGGATGTAACCTACACCGCCCGCGTTTTCCAACTTCTTCAAGCTCCTGAGTTGCTCGCAGAGCGTCAACGTATCAATGGTCTGCGAGTTATGCGCCATGCTGCGCAAGGTTTCATAGATCATCTGGTTGCGGTTGTCATAAAAAGTTTCCGAAACCACATGGTTTTCTTCGCAGATATCCATGACCCTATGGCAGTCCAAAAGGATCGAGCCAAGAACACCTCGTTCCGCCTCTTTACTGCTTGGTGGCGCGCGCAACACTGATTTACTCTTCACAACATTTTCACTCATTTTAAACCACTCTGTTAAAACCAATCGGTTAATTTAGGAATCTTTCACGGACAGTCACGGACGACACGGACGGTCACGGACGGGCACAGACGAACACCGACGGGCACAGACGAACACCGACGGCCACGGATGATCGACGAAACATCTACTTTTTTGATCCGTGAATGTCCGTGCTCGTCCCTGAACGTCCGTGAAAGTCCATGCCTGTCCGTGTTCTGTTACTCTGAACCATGCTTTGTTAGCCGCCGTAGCTCCATGTTTGGAGCTACAGCGGACGCGCGTCATACTATGACCGGCAGACTCGCGGCGGCGATGGCCTGTCCGTGACGTTTCAGTTTTTCGTCAGGCATCGAAATCTTAATCTGCCCCCGTAAATGCGGGAACTCTTTGGCCAGCACATCATTGGCAACGCGGATCATCAGATCACCGCCGGGGCCGGAGGTCACCCGTCCGAGCAGCAGCATGTGTTTAATCTCATAGAACTCGGCGTACCATGCCAGGGAGTAGCCAAAATAGACACCAAGTGTCTCATAAATTTTAGCCGCGCGTTGATCATTGTTCGACATCAACTCCTGCACAAACTCGAGTTGTTTTGGAAAAGGCATCTCCAGTTCGGGCAGTTTAATACCCGCAACTGGAATCAGGCGGGCCACGGCCTGTTGAGAGAAGTACTGCACACCGCAGCCACCATCCCCTGACCACTCGTCCACTGGCGCATCAACGCGATAGTCAACCGGCGCAAAAGCGAGTTCATTCAACCAGGGAGTAATCCCGCCATTAGGGGCGCAGTAACCGCCAGCTTGGCTGGTGCCCATGGCGATACCGAGCACAGGGCTGTCGTCCAGTGACATTGCCCCAGCCAGAGCGGTGACCTCACCGTCGTTGATCACAACAAAGGGCACATCTTTCCACTCTTCCATCACCCGCTTAAAGATCGGTCGCACCTGCGACTCATAAAGCTCCAGTGGAACACCGCGGAAAAGCGAGGCCACACGCGGCTCATTGTCCACATAAATGCCGGCCGCGCTCCCTCCAATGGCATCCACCCGCGGCAGGTGGGCGGCTGCAAGCTTCAGCGAATCACAGATGCCCTCAAAATGATACTCGGGGTTGGATTCAAAATAGGGATCCCAGACAACCTCCTCGGAGAAGACAACTTTACCGTCAACCACAGCGGCGCATTTGCGATCACTACCGCCCAGATCAAAACCAATCCGGCAGCCCTCCAGATGGCGTCCCAGAGGCAGCGCGCTTTCATTCGCCTCGGGAATCTCCGTGATCTCACAGACCTTGACCTCCAACGGCGCAAGAAAGAAACGGCTCATCATATCATTGGTAAAGGCGCGCGCGCCCTTTTTAGAGTAGGTTTCCGCGATCTCCTCACCGATCTCAGGCGCGCCGGCGACGTAAATCACAGTTCCCCCCTTCTGCCAAAGCAGGAACTGAATAACACGCTCAACAGCCTTAAAGTTCAGTGCCTTATTAGCCTTTGCTGCTGGAAGCACCTGCATGCAATGTGTGAAAACAGTGTCATCAGGGCGGCCCAGAGCGATCACCAGCTCACGACTGGCAGGATTTGCATCGCATAAACTCTGATAGGCGCGGTGCCAGAGTGCCGGCGGCGTGAAGCCAGGATCCAAAACAGGGGATACTTTCAATTCGGCTATTTTCAATTGTGTTGTCTGGTTCATCATCTTCCTTATTATTTAGTTAGTAAAATTATTTCAACTCGCTGTAGGCTGCGGCAAAAGCGGCAACCGCCCGATCCAAATCCTCCGGGGTGTGCGCAGCTGAAATCTGGGTGCGGATTCGCGCTTTGCCTTTTGGCACAACTGGGTAGAAAAATCCGATGGCGTAAATCCCGAGTTCCAGCAACCTCCGCGACATCTTTTGCGCCAGCATTGCATCCCCCAGCATCACAGGGACAATGGGGTGATCACCAGCGGGAATATCAAACCCGGCCGCCCTCATTCCATCTCGGAAAATACAGGTGTTTTCAGCCAGCCGGTCGCGCAGCGCAGTCGAAGCCGAGAGCATCTCCAAAACCTTGATCGATGCCGCGCAGATTGCGGGGGCCACGGTGTTGGAGAAGAGATAGGGACGCGAGCGCTGACGCAGCAGATCCACAATCTCCTTACGCCCGGAGGTGTACCCCCCTGATGCGCCGCCCAACGCCTTGCCGAAGGTTCCGGTGATGATATCCACGCGATCCATCACACCACAATATTCATGGGTGCCGCGCCCTGTTCCGCCCATAAAACCCACCGCGTGGCAGTCATCATGATGCACCATGGCATCATACTGATCAGCGAGATCACAGATTTGATCCAGGCGTGCAACGGTACCATCCATTGAAAAAACACCGTCAGTGGTAATCAAAATCCGCCGCGCGCCAGCGGCGCGTGCCTCCCGCAGTTTGGCCTCCAGATCCTGCATGTCACTGTTTTTATAGCGGTAGCGGGCCGCTTTGCACAGGCGCACGCCATCAATGATCGAGGCGTGGTTCAACTCATCGGATATAACCGCGTCTTCTTTCGAAAGAATGGTCTCGTACAGCCCTGTGTTGGCATCAAAACAAGCGGCATAGAGAATTGTGTCCTCCATGCTCAGAAACTCGCTGACCTTTGCCTCAAGTGTCTTGTGGATACTCTGGGTGCCGCAGATAAAACGCACGGAAGAGAGGCCATACCCCCAGTGGCCATAGCTCGCTTTCGCGGCCGCGATAACCTCAGGGTTGTTCGCGAGCCCAAGGTAGTTATTGGCGCACATATTGATCACCTTGCGGCCATCCGCCAGTGTGATCTCCCGCTTTTGATCGGTGGCGATCACCCGCTCAATTTTCCATAAACCGCTCTCTTTAATCTCCGCCAGCTCGGCTGTCAGACTCTCTTTCGCACTTTTAAAACTCATTGTTCTCCCTTAGTGGTTTTTTCAAAAATTTGTCGCCTATCATTCGGCTGGCACGTCCTTGCCTATAACTCGGCCATTTTGTCACAGTTTCGTGCCTGTAACTCGGGGTCGGGGTCGGAATCGGAATCGGTATCGAAAAGCGCATAAAATCGATACCGATTCCGATACCGACTCCGACTCCGATGCAGCCGACCGTCAAGTTACCTCGTCGTTTTTTCGCAGTGCACTGCGCGGTCGGCTTGCCACTACGACCAATCCAATATCACTTTTCCAGACTGTCCGGAGCGCATGACATCAAATCCCTGCTGGAAATCGGTATAGTGAAAGCGGTGGGTGATAATCTCATGCAATGGAATACCGCTCTGCACCATCATCAGCCCTTTATACCAGGTCTCGAATATCTCCCTGCCGTAAATTCCCTTGATATTCAGCCCACCCAGCACCACTTGGTCCCAATCAATCCCCGTGCCATTGGGCATAAACGCCAGCATGGCAATGCTGCCACCGTGGATCATCTTGCTCAGCATGTCCCGGAAGGCATGCGGCGAGCCGGACATCTCCAGCCCAACATCAAACCCCTCATAGATATTCAACGCGCGCATAAACTCGCGGGTAATCGGCCCCTGGGCTGCGTTGTGAGTGATGACCTTGGACACAATTTTTTTAGCCAGATCCAACCGGTAATCATTCAAATCAGTGATCACAATACTGCGGGCACCGCAGTGCTGCGCCACCATGGCAGCCATAATACCAATTGGGCCAGCACCGGTGATCAGAACATCCTCACCCACCATACTGAACGAAAGCGCGGTGTGCACGGCATTCCCGTAAGGATCAAAACAGCTCAGCAGCTCAGTGTCAATGGCGGTGTTTGGCTTGAAGACATTTTTGGCCGGTATACAGAGATACTCCGCAAAGCAGCCGTCGCGGTTGACACCAACCCCGATTGTGTTTGGGCACAGATGACGCCGCCCGGCCAGACAGTTGCGGCAACGTTCGCAGACAATGTGCCCCTCGCCCGAAACCACATCCCCCGCCTTGACGCTCGTCACGTTCGCCCCAATCCGCTCTACCACCCCTGCGAATTCGTGGCCAATGATCATTGGCACCTGAATTGTTTTACGCGACCACTCATCCCAGTTGTAAATATGAACATCAGTACCGCAAATGGCCGTTTTCTGGATTTTGATTAAAACGTCATTATTGCCTACCACCGGAAAACCGACATCTTCCAGCCATAAACCAACCTCAGCGCGCTTTTTTATCAGTGCTTTCATATGTTTTCCGATTTCGCTTGTTTATGCCAACCTGAATAATTGAAAGCATACTAATTTAACGCTGACAAAAAATCAAGCACCATTCAGTACCATTCAATGCCCGCTATGCTTTAAAAATCGTGTAATCACAATCCAGCAGCATCACTCAATATTCTGAACCTGCTCGCGGATGGCCTCCAATGTGGCCTTAAAATCAATCATCAGGGTCGAGATAGCGGCATTGCCGGCCTTGGAACCGATGGTGTTAATCTCACGGAACATCTCCTGACAGATAAAGTCCAGCGTCCGTCCGCATACGCCGCCCTTATCCAGCGTTGTCGCACTTTGGAGAAAATGACTTTTCAAACGGGTCAGTTCCTCGCTGATATCGCAGCGATCGGCAAAGAGCGCGACCTCGCGTGCCAGCGCGGCCTGGTCAATCAGGCTCTCAGCTTCGAGCATTTTTTTCAAGCGCTGCTCTAGGTTTTTCTTGTACACACCTGGTACTTGGGGAGCGATTGCTTCAATTTGAGCGGAAATTTGATGCAGTGTTTTCAGCCTGCCGCGAATGTCTTTTTCCAGTGCGTTCCCCTCATGGCCGCGCATATCCAGCAAACCTTCAACTGCCTGCAACACCGCCCTTTCAACCCCGGGCCAAATTTCATCGGGGCCGACCATGGCAGTTGGAGCTTTTATCAAGCCCTGCCATCCCAAGAACGACGAAAGCGTCAGATCATCCCTCAGTCCCAGGTGTTTTGCGGTGCTCCGCAGGGCCTTGAGCTGTTGTTCAACAGCGTCAAGGTCGATCCCGAGCTTGTCCCGATCCCCGCACCTTTCAATTACAACCGCGCCCTTGACATAGCCGCGTGTTATCTGAGAGCTGATTGCCCGCTGCAGTTTGGCTTCGCAACATGCCAGCTCACGCGGCATTACAACACTACAGTCAAACTGTTTCCTGTTCACAGAACTCAGCTCCACTGTGATTTTGTGCCCCTCGCCAGTAAACTCACCCCGGCCAAAGCCAGTCATGCTTAATATCGCCATCATAGCTCCTTGAAAACCTAAAAATTAATAATTATTGTTCCACAGTCCAAGCTACAAGCTTTTCTTGACCTAATGACTTGGTGACCAGGTGACTCGGTGGCATTGCTTGCTGACCCAAACTCCAATTAAATGGATTTTCGAATTGCCTCCTCGTTGATTCCTAACTCCCCCAAAATATCCCGTGTCTCAACTGCCAGCACAGCAAAGTGCCAACCACGCTGCCAATATACGCGGGATAGATTACGCACAAGACCGGAAGACGCAGGAGCGAAACTTTACGGGCGAAAATCAAGTGCGCTGCCAGCAGAGGCGCAACGGCTGCCCCAATCACGCCGAGATCCGCAAATGTTTTGGGATATTCATCCCACAAGTTGGTTAATATTACCCCGAGCAGAACTAAACTTACGCTCAAAAAAATCACTGCCCAATGCAAGCGCATTCGATTCTTCAGAGGTGTCCGCAACTGCTGTAATCCCATGCACCAGCTACCCAGCACAAACCCGCACCAAAAAACCCAGTGGCCCAAGTGATCATCAATAAACAGAATTGAACGACGCACATTCGCGCTCATCATACCCCCTGAACGGTAGGCGCTCAACAAACGGTTGGCAGGATCGTGTATCCCCATGCCGCAGGCAACGCAGTAGATTGCCAAGAGGCAGATGAGATCCATGAACCACAAATTCTGGCCTTGCGACAGAGTGCGGTTGAACAGCCAGAATATTAGACAGATCAGCGGTGCGAAAACAAACATTGAAAGCAGCTCACGCACTCTCAGGATATCAAAACATACGACAAAATTAAACCCGCTGGTTGCTATCCGAGAAGCTCCGGCGGCAACGCAAACGACAACAAAGAGTAAAAAAAGCCACGCCAGCTTTCTCAAAATAATTTTATCTTTATCCAAATACATTTCTCGCCTTACGCAAAATATGGAACGGAAGTAATAATGACAGTATGTACGGCAGAAAACAATATAGAAGAAAATGCTAGCGTCTGCAACCTGATTATTCCAGTTTCCGCACAATCGGAAACGTCTAGCCTTGCTAACAGGAAAACATTACGCTATTATTTATACTTGTTTTTTACAACCAAAAGTTACAACCAAAAGCTTGGGCGTGAAAACCGAATCGGAACACAGTAGCAATGGCAAAAATTAAACTTACAAAAACAGAGTTGAAAGCTCAAAGTGACGCGCTCAAACGTTTCGAGCGGTTTCTGCCGATGTTGCAGCTGAAAAAGCAGCAATTGCAGGCAGAGATCGCAGAGATTGCCACGAACGTTGAGCAGCTTGCCAAACGCCTGGCTGATGCTCGGAAGGCTCTCTCCGCTTGGGTCGCGCTGTTCACCGGCGAAACAGATCAACTCAACGAGCTGGTCACACTGGAACAGGTTTTGACTGACACCAGTAATATTGCAGGTGTTGCGATACCAATTTACACAGGTCTCAAGACAAAAATTGCGGCGATTGATCTCTTTGTAACACCGCCCTGGGTTGATGACGCAGTTAAAATGTTGATCACCATGCTTGAGTTCAAAGCAGAGCGGGCGGTTCTCAAAAGGCAGCACGAACTGATAACAGAGGAGCTTACCACCACCTCGCAACGTGTCAACCTCTTTGAAAAAGTAAAGATCCCTGAGTGCAAAGAGAATATCCGCATTATCAAAATTGCGTTGGGCGATGAGCAAACCGCATCGGTGACACGCGGCAAGATCGCCAAAGGGCGCTGCCATACACCGGACGACGACGAGGAGAGTGCGGCATGATTGTTCCTATGAAACATCTTCTAATACTCAGCGTGGCAGCCGAAAAACTGCATACAATCGAGATCATCCGCGAGCTAGGTGTGATGCACCTGAGTTATCAAGCCTCTGAAACCACCGAGTTTCGACAGGCACGCCGCGAATATGACGTGATTCAGAGTGCCCAATACATTCTCAAAAACCTACATAAACCTCTCATGCCAACCGCCTCTGCCGCGTATATGGCCCCTTTTATCTTCAACGACATCTCCAAGTCAATCGCGCAGCCGCTGCCCACGGTGCGTGGTGACATGCACACGAAAATACGCGCTGTGATTGAGCTGGACAACCGCCGCCGCAAAATCTGCGACCAGCTCTTCAAACTCCGTAAAGAGTGCGCTGCTTACAGACCATACGGCGAATTTGATATCACCCTGCCCGAGAAGCTCACTGCCAGTGGTGTGCCAGTTCAAATGTTCCGCTACTCAATCCATAGCCAAGTCACACCAGATGAGAAGCTTACGATCAAAAACTTTGGTGTGCACGATGATTTCATCTATGGGGTCTTGTTTGGCGTGGGAACACTGCCGGAGGGATGTGAAATTCTCCCTCCCCCGCCAGCCCCTCTTTCGGAGATGCAACTCCAATGTGCCGAGGCACGGGCGCGGATTGCCTATATCTCCGAAAAGCTCGTGATCGCCGCCGAAAGGATCGACCTGCAACCCGAGATCAAACGGATGTATGATCTCTGCTGTTTTATAGCGGCGCATGACAGCATGAGTACTAATGGCCAAGTTGTCTGGATCAGCGGCTGGATGCCGGCTGAGTGTGAAAAACAAGTTCTGGCAGCCGCTCACGAGCATGCCTGGGGCATCCTCATGCGGGATCCCCGCGAACATGAGCTTGAGCAGGTGCCGACTCTGCTACGCCCACCGCGCGGTTTCAAGGCCATGCACTCACTCTTCTCGGTTCTGGGCATCAACCCAGCCTATAACGAATCTGATGTGAGTGTGCCATTCTTCGCGTTCTTCAGTATCTTCTTTGCCATGCTGGTGGGCGACGGCGGTTATGGCACTCTCATTCTGCTGATCACGCTCTTTGCGGCGCGTAAGATGAAAAAGGCTCCGCGTTCGCCATTTATCCTGCTGGGCGTGTTTTCCATTGCCACCATTATCTGGGGAGCGCTTTCCAACACCTGGTTTGGGTGCCACCCGCAGATCAGCGCCAATCCGATCAGCGCGTGGTTTAGCGAACCTGGCAAAGGCGATGGCAACATGATGCTGCTCTGCTTTACACTGGGGGTGGTCCACCTCTCAGTGGCGCGGCTGTGGAATGCCATCTCGCTCTTTCCCAACACCAAGTTTTTAGCTGAGGTGGGCTGGATAGGGGTGATCTGGTTCATGTACTTCACAGCAGGCAGTGTGGTTGGGGTTCTGCCTGCCCCGGGAATTGTTATGCAATCCGTGCTGGGGCTCTCCATTGTGCTGATCCTCGGATTCATGCTCAAACTCAAGGAGCTGAAGACCGAAGGCTCTGCTTTGGGCATGTTGCCACTCAATGTCATCAGTTGCTTGGGAGACATCATATCATACGTAAGGCTTTTCGCCGTGGGGCTGGCCTCGGTCAGGGTGGCCGAAAACTTCAATGAAATGGCGATCGGACTGGACATGCCTTTTGCCTTAAAGCTGCCCTGCATGATCATCATTCTGCTGCTGGGCCACGGTCTCAACCTTGCTATGGCCGGACTCGGCATTCTGGTACACGCCGTGCGCTTGAATACCCTGGAATTTTCCAACCACAAGGGCATCACCTGGTCAGGCTTTGCTTTCACCCCGCTCAAACACAGCGTTGAAGAGAATTGATAGCTTATATCAAAGATGGTACACTTTTGATTCTTTAGAGGAGGTTAAAAATGAAATTCAATATAGTAATCGACCGCGACGAGGATGGATACTGGATATCGGAATGTCCCTCTATACCGGGATGTGTCAGTCAGGGAAAGACAAAAGAAGAAGCTGTAAAAAATATCAAGGAAGCAATTCACCTCTGCGTCGAAGTGCGGTCGGAGCAAGGATTGCCCTTAACCATCGAAACTAGACAAGTCGAGGTGATGGCCTAATGCCCCCAACCCCATCGCTCAAAGCAAGCGAGGTAGTGAAAACCTTTCAGAAGTTTGGATGGCAGATTGCGCGACAGCGTGGGAGCCATATTATTATGGTCAAAGAGGGTGCAATAGCATCCCTGTCGATCCCAAATCATAACCCTGTTGCCAGAGGAACTTTGCGCAGCCTGATTCGTTGTGCGAATATGTCAGTGTCGGAATTCACTTCCGCTTAGTAAATCATTAAGAAATTGGAAATAAGGAGATACAAAAATGAGTCCAGAGTTATCACAAGCCATGGGTGTTGCCGGTGCGGTCGCCTGTCTATCGCTGAGCGCAATCGGCTCAGTTTTCGGAACAGGCGCGGCCGCTGCCTCGGCAGTCGGAGCGTGGAAAAAATGTTACGCCCAGAACAAGGCGGCCCCCTTCCTGCTGCTCTCTTTTGTGGGTGCGCCCATCACCCAGACACTTTACGGCATGATTTTAATGTTTACCATGTTCGAAAAAGCCTCAGCCGGTCCGGTAATGCTAATCATCGGGAGCTTCGCAGGCTTGGCTATCGGACTTTCAGCACTCTTCCAGGGACGTGCCGGCGCCGCTGCCTGTGATGCGCAGGCTGAGACTGGACAAGGGCTCACCAACTATCTGGCAGCCTTGGGCATTGTCGAGACAACCGCAATTTTCACAATGGTGTTCACGTTGATCGCCATTGGCAAGATCGGCGGTTAAAACCCCTTACATAAACTTTACGACAATCTTGTTTATCCTACCCTTCGTTTAAGGGCCTATCATCCTGGCCGCCTGTTCGTGCCCCTAAACCCTAAACCCCAAAACCTAAGCTTACTATGAAAAATAATTATACTGTAGAAGATCTGCAAAACATTCCCAAAAAATTTGATCACTTTGTCGGCATTGACTCCGATGGCTGCGTGTTCGACTCCATGACCGTCAAGCAGAGAGATCACTTTCATCCGCTGATCATCAAGCATTGGAACCTGAAGCGAGTGGAGAAAGAGCTGCGGGCCTGCGCCGAGTTTACCAACCTGTTCTCAAAAGAACGCGGTACCAATCGGTTTCCCGCCCTGTTGCACGCCTTTGATCTCCTGGCTTCGCACCCTGATGTCAAGGGTACTGACGTTGAACTACCGCAAACCGCAGCTTTACGCGCTTACATTGAATCCGGGCTGGCACTGGGTAACCCGACACTGATCACAGAGGTTGAGCGCACAGGCGATCCTGAGTTGAAGCGCCTACTGGAGTGGTCGCTGGCGGTCAACGAGGATATTGACCGGAACATGCGCGAAATTCCACCTTTCGAGTGGGCTCGCAAGGCAGTGCTGATGATCGGCAAAAAGAGTGATGTGATTGTGGTTTCTCAAACCCCGGAAGAGGCGCTGGTTAAAGAGTGGAACCTACACAACCTGCACCAGTATGTCTATCTGATTGCCGGACAAGAGCTGGGCACCAAAACCGTTCATCTTGAAATTGCGGCAAAGGGCAAATATGAGCCCCATCGGGTTTTGATGATCGGCGATGCTCCTGGCGACCGCAAAGCCGCGATCGCCAACAAGGCCCTCTTTTATCCCATCAACCCTGGCCAGGAAGAGGCCTGCTGGGAGCGTTTCTGTACCGAGGCCTTTGATAAATTTTTGGCGGGCACATTTGATGCAGCCTACCAGAAAACGCTCGCTGATGAATTTGAAGCAGCTCTGCCGGAACACCCCCCTTGGCAAACATAGAGCTAGGAGCCGAAATTCAGGAGTCTGAATTATCCTGTCCCGTCCTATAGGACGCTACTGAAACTGAACCAACCAGCGGGAAGTAATATTATGTCGGACAAGCCCATCACACGCGAAGAGATATTTGAATTTCATAAAAACGGCAAAGTGGGAGTTCTGCTCACCAAACCGCTTAAAACCCAAAGGGACCTCTGCTTGGCTTACACCCCTGGTGTTGCACAGCCGGTTAAAGAGATTGCAGCCCACCCGCAGAGTGTCTTTGACTATACTGCTAAAGGTAATCTGGTTGCAGTGGTCTCAGACGGCACCGCCATTCTGGGTCTGGGAGATCTGGGAGCAGCCGCCTCGATCCCGGTGATGGAGGGCAAAGCAGTGCTTTTCAAAGCCTTCGGTGATGTGGATGCCTGGCCCGTGCCTCTCAACCACTGCCGCATGAACGGGGAGAACACCGGAAAGACCGACCCCCAGCGCATTATCGATATCGTGGCTGCCCTGGCTCCGATGTACGGCGGCATCAATCTGGAAGATATTGCCGCACCCGCCTGCTTTGAGATTGAGGACACCCTGGATGCCATGCTGGATATCCCTGTTTTTCATGACGACCAATGGGGCACCGCTGTAATCACTCTCGCCGGGGTGCTGAACTACTGTCTGCTCTGCGAGCGTGATATCTCCGACCTGCGGGTGGTGGTCAACGGCGCTGGTGCCGCTGGCATCCGCCTCGCCGATATGTGTAAAGCCGCTGGTGTCGAAAATCTGGTCATGTGTGACAGCCGCGGAGTGATCAGCACTGATCGCTCGGATCTCAACGACCATAAACTCCGCCACGCCTGTCTGCCAGGTCCCAAGACTCTGACTGAGGCACTGGTTGATGCGCATGTGTTCATCGGGGTTTCAGTGGCTGATTGCGTCAGCGCTGATGATGTGCGGGCCATGGCGGATTACCCGGCGATCTTCGCCATGTCCAACCCTGACCCTGAGATTGCGCCTGCGACAGTGGCCGCAGTTATGAGGAGAAAGCCCTATGTGATGGTCACTGGGCGCTCCGACTACCCCAACCAGATCAACAATGTGCTGGGCTTCCCCTACCTCTTCCGCGGCGCATTGGACGCGCGTGCCACGACCATCAACACCGAGATGAAGGTGGCGGCCTCCCAGGCTCTGGCGGAGATGGCCCGCACAGAGACACCAGCGGATGTTAAAGCGCTCTACCCCGCTGAAGATCTACGTTTTAGCACAGGCTATATCATTCCCAAACCATTTGACAGGCGACTCTTTGTTGAGGTCTCCTACGCAGTGGCCGAGGCTGCCGTCAAATCCGGGGCGGCACCAGCCGACACTGATCTGATAGCACTCAGGGCAATGTTGGAAACACGCAACGCCACGCGCTAACCCGCCACAAATCAGGCCGGTTGACAGTACTTAAAACTCAGCGACAATACTTGGCCACAAAGTTGCGAAAGACCACGTCGGCAATCTGATCATAGCCTTCTTTGGAGGGGTGAACGCCGTTGATGCCGCGTTTTTCGGTTTTGGCATTGCGCGTGTTCACTGGAACATTGCGCTCGGGCATGTTGTTTTCGCTGTCAAACTGGGCTGAAATATTGACAAATTCGACAAAACCGATGTATGCCGGCGTATGCGCCAAATCCTGATAGGCTCGGTTCAAGTTCAAGGCAGTGACAACCATGCCGTATGTGTCAGCGTAGCCCGTACCCGTTGCGCCATAATTTGCGCCCATGCCCCCGTTGACACTGGGCACTTGAATCCCCATCAACTTTATGGCGGCATCGGGATAGACGGCATGGATGTGGTCAAATATAATTTTGGCATCAGCGAGCATGGCGGTAAAGTCTGTCCGATGCGCGGTCTGGCCATTCCACGACAGCAAAAAATACACGACATCCAGCTGTCCATGGCAATACTTGTCGACATAGGACTTGATGTCAAGCTGATCCTTGGCTGCACTCCAAAATGGATTGCCGGCATCCGGCGCGTATGAGGAAAAACGCAGAACATCATCGCCCGACCCGGAAGATTTCTGCAATTCACCAGCCGTGGACGGCGCGCCCTCGTGTCCGATACAACGGATGTCGCCGACACCCTTGGTTATGTTAATTTCCACGACTTTGAATTTGTTGCCACTGTTGGTATAAACGGCGTTCAAGGCCGGCGGACTAACCACACCCGACACCTGCAACCGGTACGCCGGGTGGCCTGTTGTCACATAATTCCGCCAGGACCAGCCGCCGTTTCCCTCCCACCCCGCACCATCACCCTGTATGCGTCCAGCAAAAGATATATTTGTCATCGCCAACCCGGCCGGTATGCCGCCCGACTGTGTCAACCGCCGATGCGCTTCCCGACACCAAGCGCCACCAGAGGTCAGCGAATCACCAATACAGAGCACATTGATTGCTTTAACCGGCTCCCGCACCGCGCCGATTGTCACCAGATTGCAGGTTTTTTGGCTAACCACATTATTACCGGCATCTTTGACGGCGATGGTAAACGATGTTGTACCGGCATCAGACTCAACGGGGGTGTACTCGAAATAGCGCGGATATTGCCGTCCTTTAGCGCATGTCACCAGTATATCGTAAAAATACGGATTGGGTGCTTGGATTATGCCTCGGTAAAAAAGCTGCAGCGTGTCGCCAACCACGGCGTAAACTGTATCGGGCAGCGAAACAACAACTTTATGACACAATATTGCCCCTGTAGTTTGCTTGATTGTCTCCATGCTGATATCATCCACTCGATCTTGCGCTCGCGCGCTAAAGCCAGCAACGCAGCACAACAATATGCAGCAAGCAAAAATATTTTTTTTCTTATGTGTCTTCATTTTGCAGGACTATCCTCATTATTCGATTCGGTTTATTTTTGAGTAACACTTTTTGAAAAACAGCACTCCCTGAAAATTACGGTAAATGTAACCGCCCATGCACCTGTCGTCAAGCGAAAAATAACTGGAACTACGGGATTTTGATTAGGATTAGGACCCCGACAATATGTCTTTAAGTACCAACATATCCTGCCCTTCGTTTAAGACCCTAGGTCCGCACTGGGAGCGGAGTGGCGCACTGACGATAGCGGCGACGATGCTGGTCGATGAGCCCCCGCATGATCCCAATCGTCCACCAACATCAAACAACTTTTTACAAAGAACAATTAATTGCGCAGCGAAAAAACGAAGGGGTAACTGCGGCTGTCGAATTAATCATCAGAATCGAGGGAGTCGAGAGAATCGAGGGAATCGATTGTGCTGATTCTCCCACAACTCAGGTTTTTATTTCAAAAAAGCTGCCCCCATACCCCCCGCTCAAAACGTCCGTGCGACGCTGATGTGCGCGGCTACCGCCTTATGCACCCGCCAGCGCGCACGCGCGAATAACTCCTCCCTCTCCCTTTGGGAGAGGGTCGGGGTGAGGGTGGTGCTACTGCGCTATCTCCCTCACGAGGCGGAAACCACCGCTGCTGCTCCGGTACGTCAGGCCGCGGTTTTCCCGGGATGCCGAACGACAGCCCAATGCGGTGTATTCCCAACTTCCGCCCCGCCTCACGCGATCAGAACCCGACCCCGCCCCGTCAGGGTCTTCGCCGCCCTCCAGCGCATCCGCGTACAAGTCCAAGCACCACTCCCACACATTGCCATGCATGTCGTAAAGCCCCCACACATTCGGCGCGTACGAACCCACCGCCGCCGTAGCGTTTTCCGTAGTGCAACCCGTATCGGGATTACCTGTTCCGTTGATCTTGCCGTCATTGTAAGCGTACCGCCCCAGCAGATCCAGCCGTGCGTCGGATTGGCTGTTCGTAATGTTCACCGTGCCGTCGTTGAGCGCACCAGTCGTGCCTGCGCGGCAGGCGTACTCCCACTGCGCCTCGGTTGGCAGGTCGAAACCCGCCAAACCGGCCTTCGAACGCAGACGACCCATGAACGAGCCCGCTGTCACCGCACTATTGTTCGGCCAGTCCACCGCTTCGTCGTGAGTGTTGTTAATGTTCTCGCGAATGTCGCAATATGACACCTGCTCCACCGGGCGGGTCAACCTATAGTCGTTGTTACTCCACTTGGAGGGCCACGACCGCACGTCGTCCATCACCTGCTGCCACTGGCCCTGCGTCACCTGGTATACACCAACGTAGTAGCCCTTATTCAGCCATGTCCGGACCTGCGTTTCACGGGCGGCCATGCGTCCAGTCTCGTTAGCGGGCGAGCCCATCAGAAAACCTTCGCCGCCCGTAGGGCTGATCCACCGCATCAGGATCAATACCGTCTTGTACAAATCGTTTGTCACGCCGCCGGGCACGCCTTCCGCACTGGGGTAATAGAAGACCGGATAGAAGTTCGTGGACGAACCGCCTGTCACGTCCACCGCGCAATACTGCGGTGGCGCGTTGGTTGACCACGCAGTCACCTTGGCCTTAGCGACCTGGGTCAGGTTCTCGGGCCAGTCCACACCCGCGTTCCAAGTGATGGAGCCACTTCCCACCTCAACCTTCTTACACACGTCGCCAGTCAAGCGCGTCACAGCGCTGTCCGGGATCGCGACCCCGTTGGTCTCAATTCCCAGCGTCACGATCGCCGCCTCATCAGCCAGGTTATATGTGATCTTCACGATGCGCGAACCAGTTTGTTGCGTCATCACCACATCTGTCACCAACGGCACGGCATACGCCGCGCCCACAATCATAATGACCGCCG
>JBAYXX010000023.1:0-45979 GCA_041673345.1 Kiritimatiellia bacterium | reverse complement strand
TGGTACGAGAATGTAGAGCGAATGCTCTCCTGCGGTAATATTCGTGAAGGATATTACGAGTATCAATGCCTTTCCTGCGGTGCGACACGGAAAGTTGGCTTCACATGTAAAAGTCGCTTGTGCTTGAAGTGTGTTAAATCCGCGGTTGACGATTGGCTTGAACAAGTTCGATCAGTTCTGTTTGAGGGGGTCGTACATCGGCAGGTCGTTTTGACGATTCCACAGGCGTTGCGTCCATTGGTGTTGTCTGATGCTAAATTCATGAAAGCATTCGTTGATGCCGGATAATCCAAAATCTGCCACCTAAAGGCTTTCGAATGGTGCGCTATTATGGGGTCTACGCACGACCGGTGTGTCGAAAAATCTATGATCGTCTGCGTAATGTTCTAGCAAAGCTTGTTCGCAGGGCGGAATCCACCGCCAAATATTTCTCAAAACGCTATGGGATGCCCAGTAAACAAGCAATTGACAATACTGTCGGGAAGACGCCTTTGCGCTGTAAACGTTGCGGGTCAACAGATCTTGAACTCATTTGCATTTGGGATAAAAACAAGGGGTTTATCTACCCCAGCATCCGAGCGGGGCCGCCTCTACCACCCTGCTCTTCTCCAGAAAAAACAGGCTCACAACCTAGGTTTGTGCAGATGCTCCTGCCAATTTAATGTTTAGAAATTTCGTAAAAAATAGTCTTGACAGATGATTATGCTTTGCCGTAAACTTGCTTTTAGTTCGTAGGATGGTAGCTACGCTCGGTTTATTAAAGATACAGGGCTGTAACTTCGCCTGGGCTCGTCCAATACAAAATGGACAAAGGTCAAAAAGAACGTCGTGATACCTTATGACGCGGGCTGGACGGAGGCCACTGCAGCGGCAGTGAGCAACCAGCTGGTGATCGCCCAAAGAAGAATAAAGGAACAACAATGAAAACAAAAATGACGAAAATCTTGATGGGAATGATGTCGGCGGTTATCGCGCTGGGCGTGATGGCGGGCGATCCGGCGATCAGCGACGTGGTGGTGCGCCAGCGGTGGCCGTGGAGCCGCTTGGTGGACATCAACTACGTACTCTCGTGCGAGTCGGCGCAGCGGGTCGATGTTGCGGTGACCGCCTACAACGGGACGATGCCCTTGATTCTGTTGGGCAGTTCTCTTTCCGGAGACCTATACAACGTGTCGGACGGGGCGCATCGGATTGTCTGGGATCCGACAGCGAGCGCGTATACAAACAGCGGGGTTTTGACCAAGTTCAATGTTCAGCTTGCGCCGATAACGCCGCCGCTCTATATGATCGTTGACCTTACCAAGAGCGTAGGTGCGGCCGGTCAAATCGAATATGTCACCGAGGCGGCTCTCACTAACGGCCTTTGGGGCACGTGGGTACGGAATCCGGTGACCAACCGCGGGGACGTGGTCGAGTTCGTGATCTGGACAGGCGTGACCAACGACACGGCCTACATGACCGACAAGCTCATTCTGCGCCGCGTTCCAGCAGGCTCCTACCGAATGGGCGACAACCAAACCGGTGATAACAACACGACGCTGACCAGGGCTTCGATTTACCGACCGAGGCGCAATGGGAATATTTTTGCCGCGCGAAGACGACGACGGTCTTCAACGACGGCAATACAGAAGCACATTATGATGGTACTGAAGATCGCAACAACGGAAACACGAATGATTTTCTGAACGCCTTAGGGTGGTATACATTTAGTACCTTTCCGTCTTCAAAAAACGCACAGCCGGTCGGGGGCAAACTGCCCAACGCCTGGGGGCTCTACGACACACACGGCAACGTTTGGGAGTGGTGCCTGGACTGGCACGCTAATTCGTTGGAGGTCGGCGATGATCCCAAAGGGGCGGTTTCGGGTTTGAAACGCGTTTGGCGGGGCGGTAGCTGGTACAACCACGCGGCATCCTGCCGTTCGGCGTCTCGCGCCGGCTACGACCCGTCGTACCGGGACAGCCCGTTCGGCTTCCGCCTTGTTAGGACCTTGCAATAGCTGAGTACGGCTATCCTCACCTGCCTGCGCCGCCTGCCTGCGGTAGTCAGGCAACGCGGCAGGCAGACCCCTCCCTCTCTCAGCGGGAAAGGAAGGGGCAAACCTAAAAATAAAAATTAGTGATTGACGGGTGTTTTTGCTTTCTAATATTCATTCATCATGGAGAGAAAATTGAGAGTTGAGTTTGCTGACACCATCTATCATATTACGCATCGCGAGAACGGAAAAAGGCGCATATTTACAGATGACCATGACCGTGAGAGGTTTCTTTTACAATTGGCGAAGAAGTCAGTATAGCGTTGAAAGTGATTTCGCCTTTCGCAAAAAACAAGAAGTTCAGATAACCATCTTCATAAGTTGTTACGTGGAAGCACTTAAAGTGGTATTTAAAACAACCACCAACTCACGGTTTTCAGAGGTGAAAATGCAAAAATACGGCATTACTCGGGTGTTCAGTTTTTTGGAAGAGAGAGAAAGTAGCACAGCCGTCTCGGCTGTGATTTACATGCCCAACACAGGCGAGATGCCTGTGCTACTTTTTTACAACTTCCAATGTAACTTCTCAATAACCCACTTTGAAGCAGCCTTCCGTCCTCGCGCTTCGCAGCTACGCCGGACACGGAAAGGCTGGACAACAAACCTTACGTAGCAGCCGTTTGTTGTTCACGCTTCAGCGTGTTCTTTGTTCTCTGGCCGGTTATTGTTGTTTTTTACTAACACAGCATTCGCTGTGCGCGAACTAACAAAAGGAGAAAGACATGGAAACAGTCAGACAGTTCATTAACCCATTCCTGACGGTCATGGGTAAATATCTGCCCTCATTTGTCGGGGCGATCATAGTTCTTGTAGCAGGCCTGTTCGGCGCGTCATTATTGCGTAAAGCACTCAAGGCAGCACTAGGCAAGCTCGCGATCGACGTTAAACTGGAAAAAGCAACCGGCCAGAAAACTGAAATCGAAGCCCTGATCAGCGGACTTATTCACGCCGTGATCGTGGTTTTTATCCTGCTGTTGACGCTGGACATACTGGGCATTCACGGAGTCCTTGATCCTCTCAAGGAGATGTTCAGCAAGATTATGGGGATGCTGCCCAACATGGTCGCAGCCGGATTGATAGGCTTCCTTGGATATATTTTGGCTAAGATGCTCTCTGGGATTGTCGGAGTTGTCACCAAAAAACTCGACACCGCTGTAGCCAAAATCGGACTCTCTGAAAAGTTCAGCCCGTCAAACCTGCTGAAACAACTGGTGTTCATCTTTGTTTTTGTGCCAGTGCTGGTCTCAGCACTGGACGCACTTAAGATTGAATCCATATCTGCCCCTGCAACGCGTATGATTGAGAGTCTGATAGGTTCTGTACCCAACATTATAGCGGCAGCGCTGATTATGGGAATTGCCTACATCGCGGCGCTTTTTGCAGCAAATTTCACGTCATCGCTGCTCCGGAACATGGGCGCCGACGAACTGCCTGCTAAATTCGGGGCTGTGGGGCTTTTCACCAAGACAAAAGTCTCCAAGCTGTGCGGTGGCGTTCTTTTCTTTTTCATAATTCTCGGCGCAGGCGTTTCCGCCGCCGAGAAACTGGGATTCAACCAGGTCGCAACCTTGCTCGGGCAGCTCTTGGGATTTGCCGGCAATGTTGTCCTGAGCCTTGTGATCATCATTATCGGCAATTGCATTGCCTCTGCTGCTGCCAAAGCCCTTAGCAAGGAAGAAGAGAAAAGCATTGTGCCCTGCATTGTGCGCATTGCAATTCTCGGATTAGTACTGGCCATGGGGCTGCGCACACTCGGTGTGGCGAATGAGATTGTCAACCTCGCCTTTATGCTGACGCTCGGCGCGCTGGCGGTTACGATTGCGCTGGCTTTCGGCCTGGGTGGACGCGAAGCCGCTGGCAAACAGATGGAGTACTGGCTGCGCAAGCTGCGGCCTGAGGATGACAAATCGTAGCTAAAAAATTTCACACCCTGCATAGCCGCGTTCATGCGCCCCACCTCTCCCAGCCGGGAGAGGGGATGGATGGGTGCCATCATGCTATGGCAGGGTTCTCACAATGCGCAAACCATTGCCGTTATAACGTTTCCCCGCCACCCGCCCCGCCCCGCCGCTGGTACGGTTTCCCGCATAGCTTTCCGATGCTTTGGCCCCCCAGTTCCCGCCCCGCTGCAAGCGGGCGGATGTAATACCCGACGCTGGACCTACAGGGTCAACCCCGCCCACCAGCGTTACGACGTACCAGTCCAAATCACGGACTGGACTACCGTCCCGTCATTGGTCACAGGATTCCGCACCCACGCGCTCCAAACATCGTTCGTGAGATCCGACTCATAGACATACGCGGTCTGTCCCTCCTCACCCTCCGATTTGGTCAGATCCACGATCATGTAGAGCGGCACAGGGCTTGGGGTGAGTAATACCCGGAACTCTGAAAAAACCCCGATATTTATATAGGCAGTGATTGTTGGATCAAAGATAATCCGACGGGCGCCGCTCTGCACACTGTAAAGGTTGCCGGATAACGAACCAGTCGGCAGTATCAAAGGATATGAGTCGTCATAAGCCTCGACAACAATGTCCATCGACTGCTCCGGACCACATGTCAGCACATAGTCGATATCCACCAGTCTGCTCCAAGGCCAACGCTGTTGAACCACCACATTGCCGATTGTCGGGCCATCCGCCATAGCACTGATTGACACAAACATTACCACCATTCCAATCAAAACTCTTTTTATTTTCATCTCTTTTTTACTCCGTACAACTTTCTTTCCACGCTCCCGCAGGGCCACCCCTCGCGGAAAATTTACACATCAAGCAGGATGCTTAATCTAATCCTTTATTAACTTTTCAGTCCGAATGGGTATTATAAAAGCAAAAATTATATATAAAGCACTACGGAAGGTCAAGTGCCAGCTGAAGTTTTTCACTCTTCCAGCCAGCTCAAGTCACTCGCGCCGCGGTGTGTGTACCGCCGAAGCAACCAGGCTGCTGCAAAGAGCGCGGCAAACCAAAGCCACACCCAAGCTGTAGCCCATTTTTTAACCTCCAGCCGGGCCCCTGGGCAACTGGAGATCAATGTGGCAGTTTTGATCATAATCGTCGTGAAGACGCCAGCTGCATTATTAAAGCAGGCCGCCAGCCAGCCACTGATATAACTGGCGACAAACCCGAGTACCCCGGCGGTGACCAACATCAACGCACAAGGCGTGATAATCAGATTGGCAAACACTCCGCCCAGGGTAATCCGCTGGAAAAAAAAGGCGCTCAAAGGCACTGAGGTTAACCAGGCCGCGGTGGTAACACCCAGCAGCTCCGCCAGACGAGAGAGCGCGCGGGCCAGCCACTGAAGACGTGCGGCTTTTCCGTAATTCTCTGAAACCTTATATAAGTGAGCGCGATTCTCCAACTCTTCTACGCGGAAAGCCAATTTCAGCAGATCGCGCAAAGGTTTGAACATCACAATCAAACCCAGCATCACGCTGAACGAGAGGATACATCCGATATCATAGATATAGGATGGTGTGAAAAGATGCACTGCTAGAGCGGCGGCGGCCAGAGCTGCCAGAGAGTTGAACTTTCGTCCGAAAATCGGCGCGGAAAAATAAAACAGCGCCATCAGGCAGGCGCGCACCGCACTGGGCCGCAACCCCGTGACCATGGTATAGATTAGAAGCAACGGTGCCAATATATAAATCCAATAGTAGCGCGGCACACCACAGGAGGAGACAAAAAACACAAAAACAGATGCGATCAGCGCGACATGCAGTCCTGAGATTGCAAACACATGGACAGTGCCAGACCATGCGAATGTTTCACGCAGTCGCCTGGAGATCTTGCTCTGATATCCAAGCAGTACCGCCTGATGGATATCAACCACATCACTCCAACCTTCGATGCCAACACTAATCCGTTGTGAAGCATCCTCACGTAAGCGGAGCAGCCTGCCAGCCACAGCACCGGAGTCCATGGCGCTTACCCGCGTGGAGCGGCTCTCACCGGTGTTTATGATCAGCTCTGGCTCGCCAACCCGGCTCTTGCCAACATACATCCGCCCCTCAAAACGCCAGGTATCGCCGCGGGCGGGAGCTGCAATTATCAACCCCTGTTTATCACCATACCAGTTGACCCGCAAAGGCGCTGTAATGCGTCTTCCATTCTTGGTTAGCCGTACATGCGTGACTTTAAAGCGATAGAGTGCGGCGCGCCCTTTCAGCTCGCGCTTTGAAGGCTTTTCGGCAACTTCGCAGAGGATACTGAGCGCGCTGGTGGATAATCTCACGAAATCAAAGTCTGTAGTGACCCGTCTGAGCGCATACGATGAACGCAAAAACCCGGCGATCAAAAATGCGAGAAGCATCAAAATCTTCACGAGGGGTGGCCTACGTCGTGCAAAATAAACACCGCAAACAACCAAAGGCAGAGCGGCCGCTGTTACAATCAACGGACTTCCGCTAGCAGGCGGGATGAACCCGGCCCAGATACCAACCAGAAATACAGCGGTGAGCGGAACAATCACGGGAATTGCCGCAAGATCATGCAACAGATCCTGGCCCAGTTTTTTCATTCCTGCAAACATGTTTGTCTTGCCTTCCAGTTAAAACTAAAGCGGGCCTCCTTTCGCGCACTCACCCGCCCCAGACATTGCGGACAAACTGCAATGAGCGCTCGACTTCAGCCGCAGGAACATCACACGCCGGTTCAAAGACCTTGATCACGCGCGCATCCCCATAGGCGCTGAACTGGCTGAAATCCACCTTGCCCATGCCGGGCGGAAGATGGTCATCCATCAGCGGCAGGGCATCGTGAATATGCGTGCCGCAGGTGAATGGCAGGAGCGTGCGCACCACATCTGTTTGGTGATCCCACCCAAAATATTCCCGCACCTGCCCATGGCCGATATCATGCCAATAGGCCAGCGCGGGGGTGTTGAAGCGCTGTTTGAGCATCATCATCTCGGTCATATCGGGAAACGCCTCGATTGAGGGCAGGTTCTCCAATGCGAGCGTCACCCCAAAATCCTCAAAGCGCGGCAGCAGTGTGTCCAGCGAAAGGCAGAAGCCATCGTAATATCTCCTCGCAAGCGCGCTCCGGCGTTTGACTGCCTTGGCCAGAAGCTTTGTGTACCCCGGCGCTTCATTCCCCCCCTCGGCCTCCAGCGTCTGTGCTAGCATATGGGTGCTCATAGTGCTGAAAAAAGTTTTCAAAAAGATCCGTCCAGCATGCAAAACAACCGCTTTGGCCCCCATGGCGGCGGTGAAATCAAGGGTTTTTTCAATCATGATGCGGGCCATCACTCGCTCATCTTCATCCAGCGATGCCAACAAGTGTTGCTCAGGATAGCCGTAAGGGGCACTCATTGGCACAGGACAAAAGGCGTGAACACTGTCGACAGCAATCTCCCCCCGCTCCGCAAAAGGCTTGATCTCCGCAGCCTGCTGCGCGGTGAGGTTGTAGCCCAGCTCCAGCGCTTCAAAACCCAATGACAACGCCTCGACAACCAGATCAGCGCCACTCTCATGGCGTGAACTATTCCAATTGGTTGATATTCCAAACTTCATAATCAATCACTTTACATTGCTGCGCCGTAAAACTCAAGCAGTGAATCACAGCCGTGAATCACAAAATTAACAAAGTTGAATCGCACTTCGGTGAATTGGGTGTGGCAGGGTTAGTCGAAATAAAGTATGATACCCTACATTAAACGCATGTTTTTAAGGGCCAACATGCCCTTTGGTAAGGGGCTAGATCCGCACTGGGCGCGGAGTGGAGAAGGGCGCGAATGCGTGAGTGTGCGAGTGAAGAGGCGCGTCTTTAGCGCGGGAGCAACGTAGGTCCGATTTCCAATCGGACATGTCCGGTTGGAAACCGGAGCTGCTGGAGTTCGGCTTCGCCTCCGGTTGACGATAGCGACGACGATGCTGGTTAACGATTTCCCGCATGATCCCAATCGTCCACCAACATCGTCGCACAGCATCGTCGGCCGAAGCCGCTCTATGAGCGGCATGTGTCGCTCACAGAGCGACTACTACACTAAACCCCGAACCCTAAACCCCGAACCCCGAACAATGATGAAACGACCGGAAATTTTAGCGCCTGCTGGCGACATGACATGCTTGCAAGCCGCACTTGACGCGGGAGCGGACGCAGTTTATCTGGGCGTTGAAAATTTTAACATGCGGCAGGCAGCCACTACCAATTTCACCCGCGCCTCGCTGCCCGAGGCCTCGGAACGTTGCCGGGCCGCTGGTGTTAAAATTTATCTGACGCTCAACACACTTCTATTTGAAGCGGATCTCACGGACACTGAGGCACTCCTGCAATTTGCGAAACCCTATGTGGATGCCGTGATCGTAACCGACTGGGGGGCTATTGTCATCTGCCAGAAGCTGGCAATTCCGTTTCATATCTCAACGCAGATGTCCTGTGCCAATACAGCCGCCGCGAAATTTTTAAAAGAGCAGGGCGCAACGCGGGTGGTGCTGGCCCGCGAGTGTACCTTGGAAGAGGTCAAGAGCATCGCCGCGCATTCAGGCATTGAGATCGAAACCTTTGTCCATGGCGCCATCTGCGTCGCGGTGGCAGGTCGCTGCCTGCTCTCGCACGAGGCCTATGGGTTCTCCGGCAGCCGCGGAGAGTGTCACCAGCCCTGCCGCCGCAAATACTATGTACGTGAAGAGCGGCAAGGTGAGCATGCGGATGCAGAGTTTATTGTTACCCCGCACACAGTTTTCTCGGCCAGAGATCTCTGCTCGATCACCTTCATCGACCAACTGATGGAGGCGGGCATCGCCTCTTTCAAAATTGAGGGCCGCGCCCGCAACCCCGAGTATGTGCGTGGTGTCGTGACTGCCTATAAAGCCGCGGTGGACGCGGTGCTGGATGGCGTGTTCACCCCGCAGCTGGCTCAAAGCCTTGAGGAGGATTGCGCCAAAGTCTACCACCGCGAATTTGGACACGGGCTCTTCCACGGGCGCCCTGGCAGGGATCAGCTGACTGATGAAGAGCAGAATTTGGCCACCACGCGGAAAACGCATGTGGGTGTGGTCGCCAAATACTATCAAAAGGCCTTGATGGTTGAGATCACGATCCAGAACAACCCGATCAGCATTGGCGACACTATTTCCATACACGGCCCCACCTCGGGGGTGGTGGATCTCAAGGTTGATTCAATGCGCCGGGAGGAGGAGCATGTTCAGCGGGCGGAGCGCGGGTGCTGGGTGACACTGCCTTGCGAACAGCGTGTGCGCATCAACGATCAGGTGTATCGCATTGACGAGGTTGGGCAGAAGGAGACAGGTCAGAAGTCTGAGATCAGAAGTCAGCGCGCTGCTAAAAACGATGGGGTAACTTAAAGGTCGGCAGCATAGAAATCGGAAGTCGTGAAGTCGTGAAGTCGCCAAGTCGATCTTTTTCACTTTTCGATACCGATTCCGACAGCGACCCCGAGTTGCAGACAAACTTTGTCGGAAACTTTGTCGGATGTGAATGGAAGATCGTGCAGGCAAAAAACTCAGAGGAAGAGATTAACATGGAAAAATATCTTATATTAGCCGCCGTTGTGATGACATCGGCTGGATTAAATGCCAGCCAATTTACTGCGGGAGCGGGTGGCAAGCTCTCGCTGCAAACGCCTGCGCTTCAACTCCAGCCAGCATTTTATGATCGTACTTGGGGTTACAAGGCGGGTGAGTTCGATGTTGAGCAGGCGGCTGTAGGGAACAAATATATCTTCTACATGAATCCGTACGGCAAGAACGAGCTCGATGGCTTTGCAACTTTCTCGCTGGAATCAGGGCGGATTAAGGCAAAGTATGACTTCACTGCTAAAGCCGAGGTAACGCTCAAGTCTCTGTTTGTCGGCACTATATTGGATTTGAAAAGGTTTGCAGGAGGCAGTTGGAAAACCGCGGCCAAGAGCGGGGTTTTTCCGAAAGAGTACAAAGATATGTCGCTCATGCGGGAGAAGACCACCACCTGCACCCTGACAACTGCGGCGGGCGACACGAGTGTGACCTTCGAGTTTCCAACAGAGACGGAAATCTTGATCCAGGATAACCGCCGGTGGTCTGAAAACTACACACTGCGAATCGGATATCTCACAGATCTCAAGCTCAAGCAAGGCGAGCAGCGCCAGGTTAATTTCACAGTCACCACCCCGGGGCAACCGCAGTTACGGCAGCAGCAGCCTGTCACCTTGCAAGCGAGCGACGAGTGGATCCCGATGAACGTCAAGCTGGACATCCTGCGCGGTTCCGCGCTGGACCTTTCGCAACAAGGGTTTACAGATGCGCCAGCCGGTAAATACGGTCGTTTGATCGCGAAAGAGTCGCACTTTGTTTTTGAAGGAACGCCAGACCAGCCCCAGCGCTTCTATGGGGTGAACTTCTGTTTCTCAGCCAACTACCTGGAGGCCGAGGTGGCCGAGAAGGTCGCCGAGCGGCTGGCCCGCATTGGATACAACAGCATCCGTATCCATCATCATGACGCGCATATGACCGCTGGCTCCGAGGATGGAGCTGCTCTGAACGCAGAGGAGATGCGCAAGTTCGACAACTTCACCGCCGCCTGTATCAAACAAGGGCTCTACCTCTCCACCGATCTGTTTGTCTCCCGTAAGGTCCCTTGGAAGGCCGTCGGCTTTGACAAACCAGGCACCATTCCGATGGACCAGTTTAAAATGCTGATTCCAGTGCATGAAGGTGTCTACAATAACCTGCGGCAATACACCGTCAACTGGCTCTCGCATGTCAACCCGCACACCGGGAGATCATATGCGAAGGAACCGGCGCTAGCCTGGATCAACATCATCAATGAAGGCAACTTCGGGAACAAATACAGCGACATCAAAGAGATCCCCGAGTGGGCGCGGGCCTGGCGGCAATGGCTGACTGCAAAAAAAGCTACGGATCCACAGAGCTATGGCGCGACACCAGAGACTCTGCCCGCTGATCTGAATATGCTCCAAGCGAATCCCCACCAGGCCGCCTTTATTCTTTTCATGCGTGATCTGGAACTCAAAATGATCCGGCGTTTCCGAAAGCTGCTGCAAGAGGAGCTAGGCTGCCACGCCCTGATCTCCAACGCCAATGGCTGGGCCCACTTTGTTCCAGACCAAGCTGTACGTGATCAGAGCTACGATTATGTTGACGATCACTTCTACGTTGACCACCCGAGCTGGATCAAACAAAGTTGGCGGCTGCCCAGCTTCTGTCCCAACACCAACCCAGTGAAAAACAAAGAGAGCGGCGGACGTCCCGAGATCTATATCCGGCTATTCAATAAGCCCTTCACCATTACAGAGTACAACTACTCCGCGCCGGGACGCTTCAGAGGCGTGGGCGGTATCCTGACCGGCGCCCTGGCGGCGTTGCAGGACTGGGATGGGCTGTGGCGTTTCAGCTACAGCCATAACGGCGAGGGGCTCAGCAGCATGCGGAGTCATATGTTAACCTACTTTGACATGTTGTGCGACCCCCTTTCATTAGCGGCTGAACGCGCCTCAATCTGTCTCTTCCTACGGGCAGACCTCAAACCGTTGAAAGAGACAGCGTTGATCTTTCTGCCGGAGAACAAAATCGACTCTGTCAACCAAATCTACCCGCGAACCAAGAACCTCTGGGCCTCGCTGGGCTGGAGCCATAAAACAGGCACTCTTGTTGGCAACCACGTCCCAGAGGGGTTCGACCACGTTGCGCAGTTTCCGAAGGTCTATGCACAATATAAGGCGAACTCATCCGTTATCCCTTTTATTGGATCAACCACTGAGGAGCTGATCAAACGTAATCAAAGCCTTGCCATTGACAACGGGAGCGGCACATTTGTTATCACAACGGCGCGCACATGCGGGGGGTCCACCGAGAAAGGGGCCATTGATGCTGGTCCGTTGGTATTCGATGTTGGTGACACAGCGGCAACCGTCTGGATCAGCTCACTTGACAAAAACCCCATTGCCACCTCCCAACGACTTTTGCTGACCCACCTGACTGACATCCAGAACACGGGGATCAAGTACGCGGAGGATGAGAGACAGACACTGCTGGATTGGGGCGGTCTTCCCTATCTGGCGCGCGCTGGAACAGCAAAGATCTCGCTGGCGCTCGCGCAACCGGAGCAATACAAGGTGTACGCTCTTGAAACCAACGGCGCACGGACTGGCGAGATCCCAACAAAATTTATACAAGGCCGCCTGTGCTTCGATGCCAAAACCGCGACCCTAAAAAACAATGCGACGATTGTTTACGAGATCGTCAGAAGGTTATAAAATGCAAAATATCGAATTTACTGAAAAGAGGACACGAATCAAAGCACCAATCCAGAGACTTATTATCAGTATGCTGGTTTTGACAGTGCTGCGCAGTGCGCAGGCTGCTGGGCCGGCATTTGAAAAAGCCAGAAACTACCCGCACATCGGACTGGTGCTCCCCTCACTGTCACAAGCGCAGCCGCGGCCACTGCCCATGCCGGAAGCGCACACCTACTTAGCGGTGGATCTGGATTTACTCGAGCGGGAGGACCGCTTTGCGCCCTTTGACCTCTGGTTTCACGATGCGTGCGAGGGGCGCTGGCAGGATGCGAGCGGTAATATGCTGACCATCGGAAGGATTAAAACGCGGCTGCCCGGCTTTAGTGAGGAGCATGTCACACGCGAACGTTTTGCAGTCGAGAGTGCTGGCAGGGCTTATCAGATCGACAGCCGCAAAGAGGAAGAGATTCATGATTGGGTGGCGACCTTCTGCAGTGCGGAGCTCTCGGAACCTGAAGCGCTAAACATCAACTCCATCGCACTGAGTACTGTTTACTCATACTCCTGCGCTTTTTCAAACACTTTGGTGTACAGCTTTCATCCACGGCGCATCGGCAACGCACGAAATTTTGAGTGGTTCTGCGTGATCCTGCAGCTAGTGGATATTGACGATCTCGAGGCATTCCAGCTTGATTTTGAGAGCAACTATATTTCAAACATTTCGCAGCCACCGGCAACCTCCAAGAAAGAAGGCATCACCTCCACGGAGCTGGAAACCTCTCGCAAGGGCAAAAAGGATTTTGACCAGCCCCATCATCCGGTGCGGCTCGCGGCTCGCAAAAGTGTGCGGAACTATGAGGAGTGGTGGTTCGCCGAAACCGATGGCTACATCATCCTCTCCGATGTCAACACCGAGCTGGGAAAATCTCTGATCCAGCGGCTGCAGCGCGAGATGCCCCTGCTACACGCAGCATACCGTACACTAGTGCCGCCGCTGACAGAGACGGACGAAATATCTCTGATCAAAATCTTTCAATCAAAGCGCGACTACAATCAGTATGTCGGTGAAGGCCAAGAGTGGTCAGGCGGCATGTGGATGCCGCAGCGGCGGGAACTTGTCCTAACTCAGGAGTCCAACACTGAAGAGATCATGCGTACCATCCGTCATGAGGCGTTCCACCAATACCTTTCCTATGCATACTGCATGATTACCCCCGCGCCCTGGATGAATGAGGGACACGCCTGCCTCTTTGAGGCCGCACGAGTCGACTCAAGGGGCAAGATACTCATTGAGGAGGATGACAAGCGGCGCATTCTGCTGCTGGAAAACCTGGAGCTGGCAACCGCGCTCATTCCAATGATGCTGAATCTAACCTACACCGAGTTTTATGGAGGCACATCCTCCGACCGCGCGTTAAGCTACGCGTTGGCATGGGGCATCGCCTATTACCTGCAAAAGGGGGCTCCTCTGGAGCGCAATACGCCCTTCAAAGGGCTGCTGCACGACAATGCAACCGCACTTATAGCAACACGCAATTACATCGAGGCGACCGCCCTGACATTCATTGATATCGACATGAAAGTTTTCCAAGACAACTTCAAAGATTTCTGGCTCAAGCGGCGGGCGACTGCCATGCGCTATGACCCTCTGAAAAAATAACCCCCCCGCCTCTCAGGTTTTTGTTGCCACTCACATAGTGATGATTTTGCTGCACTTGCCAGCAGACTTGAGTATTTTTAAGCAGCAAAGTGATCGCTCTTGGCGGGAGATATTTTTAAGGTAAATCCATGAACCTCTGAAGCTGCTCACAGTATTCAGGGAATTCCGAGAGCGTGTTGTGGTCAGCATCTTTGATCGTGTTCGCAGTGATCTGTTCCACAGGAAAAGCGGCGACCAACCTCAGCGAGCTTTTGTGTGGAATAACACGGTCATGCTCCGCCATAATCACCAAAGTAGGCGCCTTGATCGCTTTCACGCGGCTGATGGTGTTGTAATGATCCAGCAACAACAATTTCAGAGGATAGATTGGAAAACGTCGCTGCGCAACGCGCAGAATACTGTCGTAGGGAGTTACCAGCACCAGCCTATGAATGTCGCGCGCTGAGGCCAAATAAGCGGCCACACCGCTGCCAAGGCTGCGCCCAATTGCAGATATAGAGCTGTGATTTGCACAGATCTGATTGTAGAGGACTAGCGCATCTGAGAAAACTCCCTGCTCTGTGGGTTGGCCGCTGCTGCCGCCATACCCGCGGTAGTTGAAAAGGTAGACAGTGTAACCAGCAAAGAGCCGCTCAAAATCCGAGGCGGTATAGACCACCGCCTCGGCGTTGCCCCCAAAATAGATGATCGCGCGCTCTTGACCTGGATGCAGAACAATCACCTTGATGTATTCACCTTCGTTGCTGAGCGTTAACTCAGCATAACGGTGCGGCTTTGCCGCAGTCGGAAAATAGATCATGCCGCGCTGACGGAAAAAGAGGAACGCTCCAAACAGTATGTAAATAAGTGGATAAATGATCATTCGTTTTTTTATTCCTAGTCGCATGGGCCATACCTTTGAGCTGGCTGATGAGTGTTAGATTCGAGGGATTCGAGAGACTCGAGGGATTCGAGAGACTCGAGGGATTCGAGAGACTCGAGAGACTCGAGGGATTCGAGAGACTCGAGGGATTCGAGAGACTCGAGGGAATCGAGGGAATCGATTGACCCCGCAGTTTTGACGATCAGCCAACCGAGCACAGCGATCATCAGGATGACAGCGATGGTCATGATCACGCGGCTGCTGAGCAAGTTCCAATTGCTCCTTGCAGTGTAGCTAGGATTAGTCTGCTGTGGGCCAGCCAGGTATGCGGCGGTCGCCTCACTTTTTGTCTGGCTCAAAACCACTCCGATGTCATAGATTGGTTGGTCAGCCTCCTCTGCCCCGTAGATCACGCGATAGCTGTTGGCCTGATCACAGTAGAAGAGCACCTCGTGGATTTCAGAGTCCAGGTCAACGCCGGTAATATCCAGCGAAGGGCTGTCCTGGTTGTGGATGGTGATGCGGTAGTGGGCGGCACGCAGCGGGCGTGGTAATTGAATTGCCTTATGTTCGTTGTTGCTGGTGTCGGTGCTTACCGAGCTGACAATACCAGCGTACACGCTGCTCCAGCTTTTTGAGTCCGCGCTGGTTTCAACGACAAAGCGACGATGGTAATACGGGGTGGTTATGTGCAAAGTGATCCCAACGACCGGCACTTTGGCGGTGCCAAAGGTGACCAGAGTGTTCTTATCCTTGGTAGTAATTTTGAGATCCACGAGGGTGCAGGGCTGTTTGAGAGCTTTATCTTTGACGACCGTAGATATCCGCTCATAAAGGTAAACCTCATTGATACGGAAGTCGGCGCGGGTGAAGCTGGAGCTCTCCACTGCGGAGAACTCTTGGCCGCTACGGGTTTCTCGGGTCAGGGTGGTGAAAGGCGACTTCTGCTTCTCCGTAATGTTGGATACGATGATTTTGAAGTAGCGCGCGGCGGTTGGCGCAAAGTTGACACGGTGGTTGCGAATATCGATATACTGAGAGTAATCAAAGATAGGTTTGCGCTCAGCGATCAGCCGCCACTCTTGCTGATCATCGCTGCTATAAACATTGGTATGTTTCTCGAAATTCTTGATGTCGCTGGAAAGCGCAATACTTTGCAGCAGTTTCTTAAAGTTACGCGCCTCTTTGTTCTGCATCACAACTTCGATCTGGTTATCCGGCAGCTTTTTAAAGGAGAACTTTTCAAACGGGATCATCCGCTCCTGGGTCACAATGCGCTCCCCTTTTTTGACACGGGTCAGGAAGGGGGTTTCAATATCAGCACGATCAATGATGCGCAGATTGCTCGTCTGCGTATTTAGCTGATTGAAGAGTGCCTCGTTGACCACAAAGGAGCCGAAAAGTGCGGTGGTGTTGGAGCCTGTTTGCAGCACCAGCGGCTGGGTGTAAGGGTAGTCAGCGGGACGCATGGCAGCGTGCAAGTTGCTGGCCAGCAGAAGACTCAAAAGGGCTGTCACTGTTTTTTTCATCATAACTTCTCTTTCATAACCGTCAATCAATCCTAATCTAAAAAAGCCCGCGAAAACACTTTCCATCCATCCGGCCCATAAGGCCCATCCAGCCCATAAGGCCCATCTCCCATCCGGCCCATCTCCCATCTCCCATCTCCCATCTCCCATCTCCCATCTCCCATCCGGCCCATCTCCCATCTCCCATCTCCCATCCGGCACATCCGGCACATCCGGCCCATCCAGCCCATTCATCTACGAGCTCCCACCACCCTCCAGCTTACTGGATTTCAGGTAGGCGAATGAGCCGAGTAGGAGCGTGACAGCAATAATCAGCAGCGCGATCACGCGGTAGATGATCTCAGTGCCGCGCAGATCAAAAAGGGTGATCTTGCCGCAGACAATCACAAACAGGGCCAGTCCCAGGGCGCGCAGTAACCCGGAGCGGCGGCTGATGCCCCAGACAATAAAGCTGATCGCGAAAACCGACCACAGGACAGAGACCCCGGCGGGCATAAAGCTTTTCATCTTCCAGTAGAGCAGGGTGCGCACCTCAAGGCTGGCGTAGAGGAAAAAGAGCGCGAGCCCGGCATAACCGAAGAGAGTCTTGTGCTGTGAATGATTAGGGCTGCGGTCAATCAGCCGCCAGAGCACAAGAACGACCCCCACGAGGATACCGAAATCAAAGAGGCGTATGGCGCTGTCCAGCAGCGCGTACTCCTGGTGGTAGATGAAATCCATATTCAGGTTCCATGATTGGAAGTCGAAAAGGACCAGCTTAACGAGGGTGACCCCTAGAAAAACAGTGGTGAGGGTAAAAAGCAACCCGCTGTTGCCACCAGCCTTCTCGCAAGCGCGCATTCGGCTAAAGAGAAACAGCACCATCCCACCCCACAACAGGGTCAGCATGGGGAGCCGGATAGGGTTCCAGCAAAGGAACATGGCGTTGAATTCGAGATTCAAAAAGAGAAAGACAAAAGCAACCGAGATCCAGAACAGAGTGCCGCGCGCGATGGGTGCGGGAACTGCCGCCGTAATATCGTTCTCAATAAAGATGAGCGAGGACTCTTTGGCCTCGCGTTTACTCAGCAGGAAGGCGGCAATCACCGAGCCAATCGAGCTGCCGAAGGTAAAGAGCCGGTCAAAGATCTCTTTAAAATACTCTGACCAGAGAGTGGGAGCAGATCTGTTCAGGGTGTAGTGCCCTGGCATCTCCATGAAAAGCACCCGGAAGAAGACGATGCCGTAAACCAGATAGCTCAGGCTCTGAAGAAAGTTGCTCCTCACCTTGCGACCCAACCAGAGGAAGACAAAGGCGAGCAGAGCAAGAGCGATCGTGAGGCTCTCCTTTTTCAGAATCAACGGCAGAGTCCAGGCCGTGAAGGCGGCCGCGAGTGAGATCAAACAGAGCAGCAGCAGGCGGTCCTTTAGTCCGCGCCGCAGGAACAGGCTGATATAGAGCAGATGAAAGAGGGCCAGCCCGAGTGCCATCAGGGCGGGGTAAGGCCGTCCGTGAGCCTCGGCAATCAAAAAGTAGCTACCAGTGGCATAGATCACCGCATTTAGGATAAGATGAACCGCCTCGAGGATAGTGCTGGCCTGTTTTTTGATGATGTTGTGCAGGCAGACGGTTAAAGAGTGGAGCACAAAGAGCAGGGTCAGGAAGAAAATAGCAACCGGAAAGTCGGTTGTTTTGTCGTAGTGCTCCATGGAATAGAAGAAGTAGAGCCCGTAGGTCAGGATGAAACCCAGATAATTGAGCAGCCGCCATTGCTTTGCCAGCGCGATCACCAACACCGCAACACTCAAAACCGAAAGATAGGAGTAGAAGCCGGGCAGATTTAAAACCGTGGCCGGAAGTGCGACTGGGGTGAGGCAACCACCGATAACACCGAAGATGGCCACCAGCATAGAGTCGAGCTTGACGGCCAGTAACCCAGCAGTCAGAGTGACCAAGGCCATGAGGGCGAATGCCAGCGGAGTCGGCATAATATGATACATGGCATCCGCCGCATAGATGGCGAGATAGAGTACGACAATCCCGCCGCCCAACAACCCCTGCCCAATGATCTTGTAGCGAGTTCTGATCAGCTTGATACCGCTGATCAGCATCGCTACACCTAAACCAATGCCAACAGCAAAGCGTCCAGCCGGACCAATCAGTTCGCGCGCCATACTCCATTTAAGAAAATAGGCTGCCAGGGCGGTAATAAAAATGATGCCGACACGCATCAACCAAGTGCTGGCCACAGCGGATTCGGTTGTCATCCCCTGGGGTTGGTACTCCTCCCCCACTAGAATCCAGCACCAGATCTTGCGGAAGATATCGCGCACTGAGGCGGCGAACTTAGATTCTCGATGCTCGCTTTTTGCAACCTCTGGCACAGCCGCAGGTCGGTGCTCTGGCGGCTGAGTGAGATTACGCGGGTCGAGTGCCGGAATTCCCGCAGGGTGTACCGCACGCAGGTTAGTCGCCCCCATCTCGGCGACGGCTTCCGTTCGCGTGGCCGCCTCCGAGGTTGGCGCAGGGGCGCTCTTGGGGTGTAGAGCGGAAAAATGCTTGAGAATTTTGGAGTTGGTCTGCTCGATGATTTCGAGACGCTGCTTGATCTGATTGAGAGAACCCATGATCATAGAAATGACGATAACGCCGAAGATAATGAATAACAAGATCAACAAACCATACATAACGAGACTCCTTGAGTTAGGATTACAAAAGTAATTATACACCAAGGAGGACTTGTCCGCAATCCAAAGGTTAAAGAGATGCAATTATCATATTTTTAGCTGATTTGACAGAGTAATTTTCGACTGGTCGGCTAAGTGTCTACTGTGATAGAATTTTATAGTTATTCACTAATTGGGAACAAGAATGGGAACAAGGGAAATCACACTATGGGTGATAAAATCTTCACGACAATGCTGGAAAGCACGCTAGGTGAGCTAGACCGCCGCACATTTTTAAAGAGCGCGGCAGCTGCCGGAGTGTTGTCGCTGCTGGACGTACGGCCTGCAGCGGCCGCCACCAGCTCCGCCAAGGTCAAGATCGTTGTGATCGGCGGCGGAGCAGCGGGACTCGGCATGGCCGCGCGGCTGAGGCGCAAACTGCCACAGTCGCGGATCACGGTGATTGATCCAGCGGAGCGGCAATACTATCAACCAGGCTTCACCCTGATCGGCTCCGGCGTCTACACTCCAAAGCAAGTCTGGCGCAAGCAATCCGACTGCATGCCAAAAGGTGTGGAGTGGGTCAAGCAGACGGTGATCGCGCTGGACCCTGTGGAAAACAGCGTGACCGTCACGGGCAATGAAAAACATAGCTATGATTTTCTGGTGCTGACCCCGGGTCTGCAGCTCAACTGGGAGCTGGTGGAGGGACTCTCCCAAAAAACGCTCGGCGAAGGGAATGTCCACAGCATCTACGACTTTGAAGGGTCACAAAAAATGTGGCCGGCGATGCGGGCTTTTGTCGCGCAGGGCGGGCGTGGCATCTTCACCGACACCTACACCAAGCACAAGTGCGGCGGCGCACCCAAAAAAATCTGCCTGCTGACCGAGCACCTCGCACGCAAACGCAAGACGCGTGATCGCTTGACGCTCGACTACTTTACTGGCTCCAAACAGCTTTACGACGTACCCTTTTTCACGCCTCGGCTGGTTGAGATTTATAAAGAGCGTAATGTCAGTGTGACCACCCGGGCGCACGTTACAGGTGTTGACACTGCCGCCAAAAAGGCTTTCCTTAAACAAATTGAAACTGTTACAAAAGAGATCACTGATCCGCAAAGCGGCGCAACAAAGAGCGTCGAGGAATCGGCCACAAAAACTTTCACCGAATCATATGACATTCTGCATCTGGCGCCGCCGCAGAGCGCACCGGACTTTGTTCGTCAAGCTGGGCTTGGTTGGACAGAGGGTAAACTGGCCGCTGAGGCGTGGGTGATGGTCGACAAAGATACGCTGGTGCATAAAACCTTCCGAAATATTGTCAGTCTGGGGGATGTCTCCGGGATACCGACAAGCAAAACCTCAGCTGCGGTACGCAAGCAGATACCGGTGGCGCTGAGCAACCTGTTGTCGCTGATCGAAGGCCGCGCCCCTGAGACAGTATATAACGGATATGCCGCCTGCCCGATCATCACAGATTATGGGCATGTGTTGATGGCCGAATTCGACTACGAAAAAAAGCCGCAAATCAGCTTTCCGCTTTCCCTGTTCGATATGTCAAAAGAGAGCCGGATGGCTTGGCTGCTGAAAGTTTACGCACTCAAGCCGCTCTATTTCTACGGCATGATTCCAGGGTATTGGTGAGGGTGTAATATCCCTGTGAGGAAAAAAAGGGAAGAATATTTGCTTTTGTTATATCACAGGGTGTTATTTTACGCTATACTATGTGAAAATTTATAAAGAGAAAGGTGATTCTATGAATATTTACAGCGACAACACATACTCAATTGGAAACACACCGCTGGTGAGTTTGAACAAACTGTCTAAAGGTTTGAAAGCAACTGTGCTCGGGAAAGTCGAGGGACGTAATCCATCCTATTCAGTCAAATGCCGCACAGCCGCTTCGATCGTATGGGTGGCCGAGAAGACTGGCGATTTAAAACCAGGCATGACGATTCTGGAGGGGACCAGCGGCAATACAGGGATCGCACTCTCAATGTGCGGAGCCGCGCGCGGCTACAAGGTTACTTTGACAATGCCGGACAGCATGAGTATGGAGCGGCGTAATGTGCTCAAAGCTTTAGGCGCCGAGCTGGTTCTGACATCTGCTGCCGATGGTATGGCGGGCGCTATAAACAAGGCCACGCAGATGCGTGCCGCCCACCCTGACAAATATTTTCTGGCTGACCAGTTCGCCAATCCGGCCAATCCTATGATCCATTTTAAGACCACCGGCCCTGAGATATGGGAGGACACCGAAGGCAAGGTTGATGTCGTGGTTGCGGGTGTCGGCACTGGAGGCACGATAATTGGAGTAGGACGGTATTTTCAAAGCACTGAAGCTGGTGTGACCATAGTTGCGGTTGAACCAGCTGAGAGTCCACTCCTAAGTCAGGCGCTCGCTGGCAAGCCCCTCGCCCCCGGGCCACACGGAATTCAAGGCTTGGGTGCTAACTTCATCCCCGCGATCATCGACTTCTCGGTGATCGACCGGGTTGAAAGCTGCACAACCGAATTGGCGTTGACAACATCGCGCCGACTGGCCAAAGAGGCAGGGCTGCTCTCCGGCATCTCCAGCGGCGCTGCGGCGGCGGTCGCGCTGCGGCTGGCCGCGCTTGATGAGTTCGCCGGCAAAACAATTGTCGCCATCCTGCCAGATTCCGGCGAGCGTTACCTCTCGACTAAACTGTTCAATGAATAATTCGGCGCGGGAATTATCAAAAAATGGTTGGATGGTTTTAAGGAGTGTAATTTTCGTGTTAAAAATTTATCGCTGGTATGCAAGTATCGTTTAAAACTTTTGGTTGTCGCCTGAATCAGGCGGAAACAGCACACTATCAGGCACTCTTTCAGGCGAACAAGATTAACGTTATCCCATTTGGCGGACAATGTGATATCTGTGTGATTCACTCTTGCTCAGTCACGCGGCGGGCTGAATCAGAGTCGCTGCGGGTGGTGCGCTCCGTAAAGCGCAAAAACCCGTCAGCCTGCGTTGTGCTGGCAGGCTGCGCAGTTGAATCAGCGACCAGCGCGCAGCTCGAGCGCCTGGGGATTGACCTGATTGTTCCGCGGGAGCGGAAAGAGCGTCTGGTTGAAATAATCCTCGGTTATCTGAAGATTGCTCGAGGCTCTTCAGCGGCGGTACCCACCCCTTTCTTCACAACGCACCGCGCGCTGCTCAAAATTCAGGATGGCTGCGACTTCTTCTGCGCTTATTGCATCATCCCTTATAACCGCGGCGGGCCGGTCAGCCGCAATTTTAATGAGTGTCTGGATGAAGCGCGCGCATTCATAAAACAAGGGTTTCAGGAGATTGTGATCACTGGGTGCAATATCGCCTGCTACGAGGATGAAGGGCGAAATTTACCTGACCTGCTGCGGGGTGTCGTTGCCCTGCAGGGTTTGGGCCGTGTACGGCTTGGCTCAGTCGAGCCAGCCACAGTTGAACTGGATATTGCAAGATTGATTGCCAGCACTCCCAAGATCTGCCGCTTTCTCCATCTTCCACTGCAGAGCTGTGACAGTGCCACGCTCCAGCGCATGCGCCGACGGTACACCACAACTCGGATAGCCAAGGTTCTGGAACAGATCATAGAGCTGGTGCCTGATATTGCGCTGGGGTCAGATCTGATCACAGGTTTTCCAGGAGAGGACGAGCAAGCTTTCAGCAACACAAAAGCATTTATCGAAAGCTACTCGTTCAGCAATCTGCATGTTTTTCCTTACAGCGAAAGGTGCGGGACTGCAGCAGCGGAGTTTACCGGGCAAGTTGATCATACCCTGCGAAAAGAGCGTGCCCAAGAGCTGATCGCCATTGGGCGTGCGCAGCGCAATCACTATGCCGATTCATGGGTGGGCAGCGAAGTGGAGCTTCTAATCGAGAAATTTGATGAGGATGGCAACGCTTGCGGCTGGAGTGGCGAGTATCTTCCCTGCCGTGTCAGCGGAATCAAGGAAAACCAGCGAGCCGCACTGATGGGAAAAACCCTTTGCTTCACAGTTGAAGGCGTGGAAGAAGATCTGCTATCAGGATGCGCAAAAGGTTGAAGGAGCTCTAAAATTCAGGCGCGGGGATGAGCCTGCTCATAGGCCTGCCGCAGGAGCTCAATAGAGATATGGGTGTATATCTGGGTGGTGGAGAGACTCGCATGGCCCAGCATCTCCTGGACACTACGCAGATCAGCACCTGCATCCAGCAGATGGGTGGCAAAGCTGTGCCTAAGCTGATGCGGAGTCATTTGCGCGGGCAACCGCGCCTTTTCCAGCCAAACTTTCATCTGGCGCTCAATGGAACGGGGCGAGAGAAGAAGGCCACGCTGGTTGAGAAAAATCGGCGCACCCCCATTGGCGGCCGCAGGCCAGAGCTGCCGCGCCAGCTCCCGTGTGCGGGCTAATACGCGGCAGGCTGGCTGCCCCACCACACATAGACGCTCCTTGTTGCCTTTGCCTTTGACAACCGTTAGACCGCGCTCCATGTCGATCATTGACCAGGTCAAGGCCGTGACCTCGCTGATCCGGCAGCCAGTGCTGTACAGCAACTCAAAAATGGCCGCGTCCCGCACAAAACCATACTCCTTGACTAAAGAGACACTCCCCTTTTTCGCGCGCAACTCCGCGAGTGCCTCAATTGGCGCCAGTAGCAGCTCCTCAACCTCATCCACGCTCAACACATCCGGCAATGTGCGCCGTAAGCGGGGACCCCGCAAACCGCTGAAGGGATTATGCTCCAGCTGACCATCGTTTTTCAGGTAGGCGAAAAACGAGCGCATTGCCGCCAACTTGCGACGAGTGGTGGCTGACGCGTTTCCATTGCGATGAAATTTTACCAGAAAACCGCGGGCATCCGCCTGAGTCACGCTCTGCCATGAGAAGGGCGGCCGCTCCCGAGTGGCGGGCCAGAGATAAGAGGCGAACTGACCCAGATCCTGCACATAGCTGCTGACTGTGTTCTCTGAGTAATTCCGCTCTGATCTGAGATATTCGATGAATCGGTCAACAAAGATGTCGCTCAGAACATCCGAACGTCCAGACATGATCTTAATCGCTGAGTTCTCCACCCTGACTTCCAGATCAAATTCATCAAACGACGCGTTGGTGTTTTTCATGTTATCACTTCACAGTTCACAGTCTGCATTCTACAGTTCACAGTCGACAGTCAACATACGTCCCATATGTCCCATATGTCCCATTCTTCCAATAGTCCACACCCCAGCACCACACCCCAGCACCACACCCCAGCACCACACTCCGCACCCCACACCTTAACTCTTGGATTTCTTATTCAATCCCAGTTTATCGATGTAACCGTCAAAATCGGCAATCTGCCCTTTATAGCGGAAGATCATGCGTTTCAAAGCGTAACGCTGGCGTGGTGTCAAAGAGTCTTTAGCCAAAAACTGCTCATTCAAACTGGAGTAGAATGCCTTATCATCAAATGTCATTTTGCCGCGGGTGACAGGCTCGCTCCAGGTTTGAATCTGTCCCAGCATCTCCATTAAAATAGGGCTCTCATTGTCCTGCGGCAGCCCTGAGTCGGTCACCTTCAGTTCCAATGAATCACGCAGCTCTTCAAAACCTTCGATCTTGGCGGAGTACTGCACCAGCATGCGGTCAACCGCGATCACCTGCTTCTTGCTCAGCTTGCGGCCGACGAACACCTGTTGTTTCAGCGACTTAAAGAACTTGTCCTGCGACTCTGAGAGCGTCAGCTTATCAATTATGTCAAAGCGCTGCATGGTCTTCTCATAGCTCAAGGCAGCATTGTCACTCTCAACAAATTCAGCAAATCCCATCCGAGTCAGCTCTGGCTCAGCGCCTGGGATCTGATCTTTATAACGAACGGCAATCTTGACCAGAGCTTCCAACTGACGGCCAGAAACTCCTTTTTCAGCCTTTTTAATCTGATCGGCAATTGACTTCACAAACTTCTGATCGCTGTATTTGCGTTTACCACGTTGCACCTCAGGCCCCCACACGGTAACCTTATCCAGCATTGCCATCATCGCCTCAACTTTTTCCTGGTCAGCAGGCGGCTCTTTGGCTTTCTCCATCCACTCCTCAAAGCGCGCATAAAACTCACGCATCATGTCGGTCCAATTGACTTTGCCATCTTCCACCGAGTCAAGTTGCTCCTCCATGCTGGCAGTGAAGCCCACATCAAATAGCTCCGGCAGCTTCAGCACTAACAGGTCGTTGACCTCAAGTCCCAGATCCGTGGGCGCAAGCTGGCGCTTCTCGCGCGTGGTATAATTGCGGTTATTCAGCGTCTCAATAATCGAGGCGTAGGTTGACGGGCGTCCGACCCCGTTGGCTTCCAGCGCGCGAATCAACGATGCCTCGCTGAAGCGGGCGGGCGGCTTAGTCTCTTTGCGCTCGCTCAACCACTCAACCAGATCCAGCCTGTCGCCTGCGTTCAACGGCGGTAGTTTATCCACTTCATCGCTTTCAGCACCCTCCTCCGAATCCTCATTGGCATCATCTTTTTTCTTGTGAATATCCAGTGCCATGACTTTGAGAAATCCTTCGAAGGTAATCTCAGAGGCAGTTGCGGTGAAGAGATAGTCGAGCCTCTGGCCAGCACGCTCGGGCACCACCATCACCGTTTTTCGGGCAATTTTGGCGGCGTTCATCTGAGAGGCGAGAAACCTGCGCCAGATCAAGTCATAGAGCTTCAGCTCCTGGGCACCCAGCACCCCTTTCAAACTCTCGGGCGAACGGTTGACATCCGTTGGACGGATCGCCTCGTGCGCCTCCTGCGCGCTGGTACGGCTTTTAAAAAAATTCGGCTTTTCAGGGATAAATTCACCGCCAAAACGCTGCTCGATATAGGCGCGCGCCTCATCCCGGGCCTCTTTGGCGACATTGACCGAGTCAGTTCGCATATAGGTAATCAAACCCGCTGGCGAGCCATCACCGGTGTCAACGCCCTCATAAAGTTTTTGAGCCACTCCCATGGTGCGCTGCGGCGAGTATCCAAACAGGCTGGATGCCGACTGTTGCAGGGTGGAGGTGATAAACGGAGGCAGGGCGCGCCGCGTCACCTCTTTGGTCACGACATCGTCCACCTTGAGCTGGCTTCCTTCAAGATCTGCAAGCAGGGCTTTGGTAGATGCCTCTGACTTAATATCCGGACTCTCCCCACCAATCTTGGTCAACTTGGTCGTAAACGGATCCAGGGGCGCGTTCTGGCGCCGCATCGTGGCACCCATGACCCAGTACTCCTCTATATTAAAGCCCAAAATCTCCCGTTCACGCTCAGCGACCAACCGCAGGGCAACGGACTGCACCCGTCCGGCACTAAGGCCGCGCTTGATCCGGCGCCAGAGCATGGGCGAGACCTTATAACCCACCAGCCGATCAAGAACTCGGCGCGCCTGCTGCGCATCCACACGATTCATGTTGATCTCACCCGGATTTTCAATGGCAGCCTTAACCGCGGAGGCAGTAATCTGATTGTATTGAATCCGATAAAATGGCTTCTCTTTACCTGCGGGCTTGAGTATCTCATACAGGTGCCACGCGATCGCCTCGCCCTCGCGGTCAGGATCGGGCGCCAGATAGATCGCGTCACAACTCTTGACCGCTTTTTTCAGTTCACTGACGACCTTTGTCTTGCCTTTGGAGAGCACATACTTTGGCTCAAAGTCATTCTTGACATCCACTCCCAGTACCTTTTCGGGGAGATCTCTCACATGACCAACCGATGATTTCACAACATACGTTGACCCAAGTATCTTGCCAATTGTCTTTGCTTTGGCAGGTGACTCTACAATTACAAGTTTTTTACCCATCTAATTCAACCTCTTTCTAAAACACTTCACCCTGTTGAGTGTGCTCATTAAAAAAATTTTCTCACTTAAAACGCTTAAACAGCCCGCCGGGATAAACCTTGATCACCCGCTTGATCTGCAAACTCACTAATATTGAGTTGACCTTGCCAGGCTCCAGCCCACTCTCGCGCACAATGGTGTCTGCATAACTTCCCTCATCGGAGATACTTGCCATCACCTTACGCTCATCACTGGCCAGCAGACTCTCTGGAGCCGGATGCTCCACACGCTGCTTGCTGGCCAGTACATGCGGCAACACCTGCTCTTCCACCTGCAAGGTATCACCACCGCCGTGTGGGCGCATCCGCACATCGGCAAACAGCTCCTGCAACTCTTCCAGTACATCATCCACCGAGGTCACTAGCCGAGCGCCCTCGCGGATCAAGCGGTTTGAGCCCATCGAGGCCGTGGAATCAATCCGTCCAGGCACCGCCATCACAGTGCGTCCCTGCTCCAACGCCTGCGCGACGGTGATCAGCGTCCCGCTTTTCAAAGGGGACTCGATCACCAACACCCCGCGGCTCATTCCACTAACAATGCGGTTGCGCTGCGGAAAGGTCTGGCGGTCAGCCACCCGTCCAAAGGGATACTCGGTGATGATGGCACCACCCTTTTCAACGATCTCCCGGGCGAACTGCTTGTTCTCCTGCGGGTACATCTTGTCGAGCGCGCTACCCAAAACCGCAACCGTCACCCCGCCTGCCTGAACCGCGCCGGCATGCGCCTCGGTGTCAATTCCGCGCGCAAAACCACTGATCACCGAGTAGCCGGCAGCCGCCAATTGATAACCAAAGCGGCGCGCGGTCTCTTTGCCATACAGGGTCGCGTGGCGTGTGCCGATCACCGCGCACCCGGTTTGCTTTAAAACCCGCGGCTCACCCGCAACATACAGAACTGGTGGCGGATCGATAATTTTTCGCAAAATATCAGGATAATCATCATCCACTAGGGTCACCAGCTTCACACGGCACCCTTCCGCACGCTCGATCTCCTGCTGATAGGGAATTCCTCCCCGCTCCGCAACGATCCGGGCCGCACGCTCGCTGCCGACACCCTGCAGCGTGGCCAGTTCCCGGGCCGTCAGATCAAAAAAAGACGCTGCTGAGCCAAACCGTTCCATCACACGTAGAACCGTCATCGATCCAACACCCTGCATCATATTTAACGCAACTAAAGCCTCTTGTTCAGTCATCTAAAGCCTCTTGTTCAGTCATCTAAAACCGTCCATTTAAGCGATTTATGATCAATGAAATTAAATTATTAGCATAATGGCCACTCCTTGGCAAGAGATCAAATTTAATCAAACCTGCCACACCACATTTAATTTATTACTAAATAACAACTTACAGAACGAAATAAACTGAACTCTCAGATATTGAGCCTCCATGCAACTACCCGCGGGCGCTCTGCCGACGCTGCTGGCGGGTGGAGACAACTTGCGCATCCTCAATGCCAGAACCTTTCTTGTGTTGGCTGCTACGGCGGATAAGCAACATCTGCGTGATCGAAAGCGCCTGACTGACGGTCCAGTAGAGTGAGAGCGCGGCAGGGAAACTATAGAACATGAAAAGCATCATAATCGGCATCATGATCATCATCATCTTCTGCTGCTGGGGATCACCGGCAGAGGGCGTCAGATAACTTTGCAGCGCCATGGTGCCGGACATCAGGAAAGGCAGGATATTCAAAGAGCCAACCACTGGCACCATACCGGCAAAGAGATTCTCAGGCTCACTCAGATCTGAAATCCACAGAAAAGGGGCGTACCGCAGCTCCACCGAGCTGCGCAGGACCGTGAAGAGCGCAATGAACACCGGAATCTGAATCAGCATGGGCAGACAACTCGACATGGGATTAACCTTGTTCTTCTTGTAAATAGCCCAGGTCTCCTTTTGAAGCTTCTGCGGATTCTCCTTATGCAGTGCCTGCAAGGCCTTCAGCTCGGGCTGAATCTCCTGCATCTTGCGCATGCTGACCGTGCTTTTGTGGGTTAAGGGCCAGAAGATGATGCGCACCAGAATGGTCAAAAGGATGACCGCGATCCCGTAGTTTGGAATCAGCTTGTAGAAAAAATTCAATGTGGCGACCAGCGGCTTGCAGACAACCTTGAAAAAACCGAACTGCATGATCATATCCATGCGGTTGCCCATCTTGTTGAGCAGTGCGAGCTTCTTGGGTCCAACATACATGGTGTAATCCCGTGTAAAACTCTCGCCTGGAGCGAGCGTCTGACCAGGAAAACACATCTTCGCCGTCAAACACTTCAGCGCATATCGATCTTGCGCCAGATCACGCTCAAGCGCGGCCTCATAGCCGCAGTTTGCCACGGATGAGCTGAGGGTAGAGACAAAAAACCGCGATTTGACGGCCACCCATTGCTGCGCTCCAGGCATCGGGACCGACAGGCGATCAGGCATCCCTACAGCGGATTTAGATCCGCCACAGCCAAAACCGCCAGCACCCCCGATATACCCTTTGGTCGCCTTGTTGCGATCCCAGTAGACCACCTCGGCTTTCGCGCCTGCGGGCAAACTATCGATTGAAACAATATCGTTCTTGGAAGCACCACGGTACATGGCCCCCATGCCAACGCTGTTGGTACCTATGTTCAGCTCAGAGAGGCTAACATTCTTAAAGGTGTCCGAAACCTTGATCTGATAATCATCGAGCAGTTGCACACTGCGCTCGACCTGCACGCCTTCGCGTGAAACACTCTTGAGCATGAGAGTACGCGGATCAGTACCTTGCGCCATTTGATAAACAGCATTGCACGGCAAGCCGTTAATCCCCTCCAGCTCCAGGCCGGGAAACCTGGAAAAATCCAATGCCACTTGGGGATTGTCATCTCCCGCCGGGCCTGGCAGGGCGTTGTACTTCTTCAGGATCACATTTTTGATTACACCGCCATAGGAGGAGAACGCCAACTCCAGATCATCGCTTCCAACCAGCACCACCCGCTCGGGGGTATCTGGGGTGTAAACCGCAATTGGCTCGACTGTGGCGGAAGGCGCCACTGCAAGAGCCGCTGGCGCACGCTCGGCGACAGCCGCGCCCGCATTAGTCGCGCCAGCGGTGGAGAGCATCTCCAGCGGTGAATTCAACCTTGTCTCTTCAGCGCGTTTCGCTGCTGTTTTACTGGTGTACATCACCCAACCAACCAGCAGCATGCCCATCAGGGCCGCAATCACCATTTCCTGTTTGTTCATACTTAAATCCTTTAAGCTTATCTATAAATCAGGGTCGCGGTCGGGGTCGAAATCGGTATCGAAAAGCGCAAAATCGACCCCAATTCCGACCCCGACCCCGACCCCGATGCAGCTGACCTACAAGTTACCTGATCGTTTTTTAACGGCGCACCTCTTCCCATTCCCACTTCCCTCCGGCACCGGGTCAAAACCTGATGGGCCGAAAGGGCGGCAGCGCAGAATCCGTTTACATCCCAGCCAGCTCCCCTTAAAAACGCCGTGAATCCTCAGGGCATCGATAAAATACTGGGAGCAGGAGGGTTCAAAACGGCAGCAGTGGCCGATATGCGGTGAGATAACAATCTGGTAACCGCGAATCAGCGTTGTAATCACAGCGCATGTCAGCCAGCTGAGAATCCCAATCATCACATCACCCATTCCGCTCCCGCCAGATCCCTGCCCGGCGGCATGTTTTTTCGAAATCCCCGCTCACATCCGCACAGCTTTTACCAGCCATAGCGCGGCGGGCGGAGATAACCAAATCCACATCCGCGGCGATCTGGCTGCGGTTAAGGCGAAAAGCCTCACGCATCAGCCGTTTTGCCCGGTTGCGGTCAACTGCTCTGCGAAAATTCTTTTTAGAAACAACAACGCCGGCCCTGCGACCGGCGTTTGTTGCGCTCCTGACCCATATTGAAAGCGTAAAACCATGCCAGGGGTGGCTATGATTAAAAACCGCCCTGTAGTCGGAGGCATCAAGTCGGCGCATCCTGAACAATCTGGTTTTGCTCTCTGAAATACGGATATCCTAACGGCTGGTGTTGTGTGGCATCATACGCGCGATGTCGTCAGGTTTATGCGACCTTTACGACGGCGGGCATTAATAATGGCACGCCCACTCTTGGTGGCCATGCGGGCGCGAAATCCAATCTTGCGGGCGCGCTTCAAATTTGAGGGTTGCCATGTCATTTTCATTTAATTAATCTCCTAATTCTTCCCATAAATACGGCTTATAAAAATATCATAGCCAGCACCAGGGGTCAACGAGTAAAAACGATAAATAGCGAAAAAAACACTGCTCCTGAATTTGATTGCGCTCCCTCTGCCACTGCTTTATAATTGGCGCATGAATACACGACGAGAAGCAATTTTTATTATCACCCGCTGGTTACTTAACCGGGAGTTTCCAGACCGCGTCATTGTTGACAGCCCTGACCGGGCCTTTATCCTTGATCTAACCTACACCACGATCCGCGGTTACGCCACACTGCTATGGGTGCTGGAACGATTTGTCAAAAAGATGCCGCAGGGCGAAACCCTGGCCACTCTGCTGCTGGGAGCCGCACAGATTCTGCTGATGGACGATGTGGCCGATCACGCGGCTGTTTTCGAAACCGTTGAGGCCGCCAAAACAACCTCCGAAAAATCCGCCGGCCTGGTGAATGGGGTGCTGCGCAACATCATCCGCTCACGGGAGGAAATCCTGCTTGATTTAGCGACCCAGCCGCTGGCACTCAGAAAATCACACCCCGAAGCCTTAGCCGCGCGCTGGATTGCCCGTTTCGGCGAGGAGGAGAGCGCCCGACTCTTTGATTGGAACAACACCCCGGCTGAGACATTCATCTCCCGCAAGCCGCTAGCCGACGGAGTTTCCAGCTTTGAGCTTGTGCCCCGCGGCACCCGAGTTGCTGATCTGCCAGGGTACGCGGAGGGTGAGTTTATTGTGCAGGACCCTGCCACTGCCGCCGCTATCGAACTGCTGGATCTCAAACCAGGTTTAAAGGTGCTGGATGCCTGCGCCGCTCCTGGCGGCAAAACCGTGCAAATCGCCTGGCGCGTGGGCGACCCGTTGATTACAGGCAGCAAAGTGCTGGCACTCGACCTGCATGAAGAACGCATTGCGACAATCAGAGAGAACCTGCAACGCACCCGGCTGGAGTGGGTGGAAGTTGAACAGGCCAACCTGATGAAGCCTATCAATGAGATCAGGGAGAAACACACGCTCTTTGACCGCATTCTGCTGGATGTCCCCTGCTCCAACAGCGGTGTCCTGCGGCGACGACCAGATGCCCGCTGGCGCTGGAGCTTGCGGCGTATGGAGAAACTCGTCATAGCGCAGTGGAAAATCATCGCTCACGCCGCTAAACTACTGGCTCCGAATGGCATCCTGGTCTACTCCACCTGCTCTCTCGAACCAGAGGAGAATCAGGAGTTGATCGCAGCCTTCATCAAAAGATACTCCCGTTTCACAGTTATCCGCAGCGTTGAGCGCATCCCCACACGCGACGGATGCGACGGCGCCTTTGCCTGCGCGTTAAACCACAAGGCTGCAGACTGAAGAGGCGCGTTTTATTACCTGAGGTCAGCGGCAACAAGGCTAAAAAGAAAGCGAACATGAAGATTGTAGGATTTATCCCAAAGAACGGCGGAGCCGCCCGGCACGGCCTCCTGCGCGAACACAACACTGCGCTTTTAATTGAGGGCGATATCTTTGGCGCATGGAAACCAACCATTCAGGAAGTGGTGATTGGTAAGTTGCCGGCCCCTGTCACCCCGCCGCTGATTCTGGCCATTGGTCTAAATTTCGCCGATCATGCCAAAGGGTTTACCCTTTTAAAACAGAGCAGATTTCTGTATGCTGATATCTTCTTTTTCTAATAATCCATCTCCAGTAGCAAATTTCTAATTATGTCAAAATTTATTATCAAAGGCATGAAGCCTATTAGCGGAACCTACAAGGTGCCAGGCAACAAGAACGCGGCCCTGCCCATGATTGCGGCGGCACTGCTGACCTCAGAACCGGTGATCCTGAACAACCTTCCGCTGATTGCGGATGTCCGCACCATGCTGGATCTGCTGCATGAGATGGGGGCTGAGGTTGACATTGATCACGCTGGTCACTCTGTGCGCATCCAAGCGCGCAACATCAAATCCACCGGCTTGAAGCGCGACCTCTGCGGACGTGTGCGCTCCTCCATCCTTTTCGCCGGCCCGCTGCTGGCCCGCTTTGGCTCTGCCAAACTCTATCCGCCAGGCGGTGATGTGATCGGCAGACGCCGGATTGACACACATCTTGATGGATTTCGACAAATGGGTGCCACGATCCGCACCAGCGGTGCCTACACGTTCAAGGTTGACAAAATCCTGACTGGCACACGCATCCTGTTGGATGAGGCCAGCGTCACGGCCACCGAGAACCTGATTATGGCGGCCGTGATGGCCGAAGGCGCGACCCCTCTGTATAACACTGCCTGCGAACCGCATGTTCAGAACCTTTGCAACATGATCAACGACATGGGTGGAAAAATCAGCGGTATCGGCACTAATCAACTCACCATTATCGGTGTCAAAAAGCTGCGCGGCACCCAACAGAGGATCGGGGCCGACACCATCACAGCCGGCAGCTTTCTTGCGGCATCGCTGGTCACGGGCGGCGAACTGACTCTGGAGGATATTGATCCAGCTGATTTTGAGGTGCTGGAAAAACCCTTTAAGCGCTTTGGCGTTCGCTGGCAGATCAACCAGGAAAACCGCACACTCCGACTGCCGCCGCGCCAAAAGCTGAAAACCAAGTATGACTTTGGCGATGCCATCCCGAAAATTGAGGATGGTCCCTGGCCGATGTTCCCATCGGATTTGATGAGTGTTCTGATAGTCCTGGCCACGCAGACTCGTGGCACCACGTTGTTTTTCGAAAAGATGTTTGAGAGCCGCATGTATTTTGTTGACCACCTGATTGGTATGGGGGCGCGGATTGTACAGTGCGACCCGCACCGGATTGTTGTCACCGGCCCCTGCCGCCTGCAGGGCTCCTATGTAACCAGCCCGGATATCCGCGCCGGGATGTCGCTGCTGATTGCCGCACTCTGCGCCAAAGGTGAGACCCAGATCATGAATGCGGGCAGCATTGACCGTGGCTATGAGAGTGTTGAGAACGAACTGCGCAAGCTAGGAGCGGATATCGAGCGGGTCACCAGCTAAAGCAGCTTTTCGCCGCAACCGGCTGAGTTTATGTCATATGCGGAAGCTTTTCGTCTTCATTGAAGGTTGTATGGTTAAGAGCCCGCTGCTTTAGTAACAAACCGCCACTATGCGTTTGAGAAAACGAAGTTTGTTGTTTTTAAAGGTAAGAAAATTGGGGGTAAGAAAATTTGGCAGCGTGATAATTAATTGTTCTTTCCAAAAAGTTGTTTATCGAACGTTTATCGGGGTTTAGTGTAGTAGTCGCTCTATGAGCGACACCTGCCGCTCATAGAGCGGCTACTACACCCGATGCTGGTTGACGATGCTGTGCGACCCGCCTTCCAGTCGTTCGGCGTGGCAAGCGATGTTGGTGGACGATTTTCAAGAGTGGAATTTTCAAGTGATCAAATTATCGACAAGAATGGTGCTCGGGGGGGGACTCGAACCCCCACGGGTTTCCCCACATGCACCTCAAGCATGCGTGTATGCCATTTCACCACCCGAGCAAAAAATAGATCTCTAATTTAGCGAATATAGGCACCTAAAAGCAAGTGCGAATTATATAAAAACAATAAAAACAAAAAAAGGAAGCATTGAGTGCTTATTTCGCATTAACGCTGGACGGTATAAGCCAACAAAAACTCACCTTCATTTATCATCAACCATCTTCAGTGCATCCGCCAAAATGGTTTGCAGGGGGGCAAAGGTTGGATCGCAATAACCCATGTGATTGTGTCGCCGCCACCCTTCGGCATAGGCGTAACCGCCGAACCGTGTGCCAACCTCGCGTGCGATCTCCGCCATGCTCTCAACATACGAACCCATGCCTTGCGTCGCATCCAGCCACTCTTTCTGGCTGACATGCTGCGCCAGCATCTCACGCTTGAGGTCCATGACATCGCTGATATCAATAATAAACTCAGGGTTTATCGGTTTACGCTGCATATCCATAAGCGAGTGCGGCAGTGAGTGATATACTGCCACCGGCTTGTCGAACGTCGGTTCAGGTGGATCGCTCACATAACTCGGCAGACAGCGGTTGAATGTCGCTGAACTGGCCAAGCGCGAGGCGTACTCGTGATCCTCCATATAATCATAGCGCGAGAGGGTCAGCACGATATCAGGACATACGCGCCGCACGATCGCTGTCACCTTGGCCAATGAAGACGCATCATAAAAAATGCCACAATCATCAAACAGGGATGGATGCCACACTGCTCCCCCCACACGCGCCGCTGCCTGCGCCTCCAATGCGCGTACGCGTATCGCATCCTCTCGGTTATACACCTGCGAGCCGTAACAACCATTCGCCAGATTGCAGATATGAATTTCCACCCCCGCGCGCTTCAGCAACAGCAATGTCCCTGTCATCATGAACTCAATGTCATCCGGGTGTGAGCCAAGCGCCAGTGCTACCATATTTTTTTTCATCTGGACCTTCCTTCTTTTTTGCCTTAGAAAATTATGAAAAATACTGGTCCAGAGTTGATCGCTGCTGTAACTGGCAGCCGCATGAAAAACAGCACCTTAAAAGACGTGTTTAAATATGCCTCTCAGCTACTGAAAAACTTCTACAAGACCAACACATCAGCATACAACACTCCGATATCGATTGCCAACCGAAAGTTTACCAGAAAATTAATGTTTTGCAGTTGACTCTTTTTGACACATCCTGCATACTATATTTCAACTATTGGATTATAGTATTGTTTGGATAAAATTTGTTCGGATAAGTTTGTGGGATGCTAGCGGGACAGACCGCGCAAACCTCGGTTTTCCATCAAAGTTCAGGAATCTAAGTCTGTTGCCAAGAACGAAGCGGAGAAAGAGAAATGAAAACTACGCAAGCGATGAAGTGTGTATGGATGGTATTGGCGGGGTGTCTGGTGCTGACCGCCATCGCGGACGAGCCGATGATCACCGACGTGGTGGTGCGGCAGCGGTGGCCGTGGAGCCAGCTGGTGGACATTGACTATGTGTTGGTATGCGATGCCACGCAACAGGTGGATACTGTGGTCTCCGCCCAAGACGGCCTGGTTGCGCTTACGCTGCCGGAGGACTCTCTCACCGGCGACCTGAAAGGCGCGGGGCCAGGCGCGTGCCGCATTGTCTGGGATCCGCTCAAATCCAACTACACGAACGATGTTTTGCCAAAATTCAGTGTGACCCTCACTCCAAAAATATCGCCGCTCTACATGATTATCGACCTGAAACGGAATCCGGGCGAAGCGGGTCAAGTCGAGTATTTGTACGCGGCGGACGCGGCCACCAACAAATACGGCTCATGGGAATATAATTTCGTCACGAATGCCGGCGAGGTCATCCAGTCCGTCGCTTGGACCGGCGTGACCAATGACGCGCTGTACAAGACCAAGACCGACAAGCTTGTTTTACGACGCGTGCCTGCGGGCAGCTATGGGATGGGCGACAACACGGAGGTCGCAGTGAGGCTCACGAAAAATATATACGCAGCGGTATTTCAATTAACCTCGGCGCAACGGAATCTCATTATGTACAATAGCAGCGCAACGGATACGAACCCGCAAAGTTTCGCGTACAATGACCTCCGCGGGGCGACGAGCGACGTGCCGGCAATCGATTGGCCGACAACGGGTTCTCTGGTCAGCACGAACAGCTTAGTCGGTCGTGTCAGGGCAAAAACAGGGTTCAATGGTTTTGACCTGCCGACCGACGCGCAGTGGGAGTACCTGTGCCGCGCGGGAACAACGACCCCCTTTAACGACGGCAATTCAGATGCCAAGTACGACACAGACGTGGGCGCGGAAGAGAACAACAATGGAAATACGAACAAGTATCTGAACGCGCTGGGGTGGTATGCTTACAATAGTGGTTCAACCCGGCATTCGGGCGGGGAGAAGCGGCCCAACGCGTGGGGACTCTACGATATGCATGGGAACATGTGGGAATACTGCCTGAACTGGCACGATTGTACATCGGTTTTCGGTGGGACGGATCCGACGGGACTGGTGTCGGCGGAGAGACGCATGTTACGGGGAGGGGCATACGACTGCTTCGCATGGCAGTGCCGTTCTTCAAACCGGAGCTTTATTTTACCGAATTTGAGCGGCTATAGTTGCCGTCTTGTGATCACGATGCCGTAAATAGTCGCTTATCATGTACGGATACGGTAAAGCGGATTTAGAAATGATTTGTGTTCATGGCGTGAAAATAACCCGACGGCAAGCAAGGCCTTGGGTTCTAAAATTACCAGTCTTGCGGCTGGGAACAGTGTGGAGAAAAAAATGAGAACAACCAAAGTGAGGACATGGGTATGGATCGGGCTGGCGGGGTGTCTGGCCCTGACTGCCATTGCGGAAGATCCGGTGATCACCGGCGTTGTGGTGCGGCAGCGATGGCCGTGGAGTCGTCTGGTGGATATTGATTATGTCTTGAGGTGCGATGCCACGCAAAGGGTGGATATCGCGCTCTCCGCCCAAGACGGTTCGGTTTCGCTCACACTGCCGATGGACTCTCTCTCCGGCGACCTGTACGGTGTGGGTCCTGGCTCGCACCGTGTGGTTTGGGATCCGCTCAAATCCAACTGCGCGCGTGATATCCTGACAAAGTTCAGCGTGACCCTTACTCCAGAACCACTGCCGCTCTACATGATTATCGACCTGAGACGAAAACCGGGCGAAGCGGGACAGGTCGAGTATTTGTACGCGGCGGATGCAACCACCAACAAATACGGCTCATGGGAATATAATTTTGTCACGAATGCGGGAGAGGTCATCCAGTCTGTCGCCTGGACCGGCGTGACCAATGAGGCGTTATATAAGACCAAGACCGACAAGCTTGTTCTGCGCCGTGTGCCCGCGGGCAGCTACGGGATGGGCGACAACATGGATATCGCGGTGAATTTAACGAAAAGCATGTACGCAGGGGTATTCCCATTAACCTCGTCGCAGTGGAATCTCATTATGCACAACACCAGCGCAACGGATGCAAGACCGCGAGGTGTAACGTACAATGACCTCCGCGGGGCGACGAACGGTGTGCCGGTGATTGATTGGCCGACGACAGGGGCGCTTGTCAGCTCCAACAGTGTCGTCGCGCGCGTCCGGTCCAAGACGGGGTTCAGCGGTTTTGATCTGCCGACCTCCGCGCAATGGGAATACCTGTGCCGCGCGGGAACGACGACCCCCTTTAACGACGGCAATTCAGATGCCAAATACAACTATATCGGTGTGATGGAATACGAGAACAATGGAAACACGAACAAATATCTGAATGCTTTGGGATGGTATGCTTACAACAGTAGCGCGACGCATCCGGTTGGGGAGAAGCGGCCTAATGCGTGGGGACTGTATGACATGCATGGAAGCAAATGGGAGTATTGCCTGAACTGGCACAATGTGACATCGGTTTTCGGCGGGACGGATCCCACGGGACTGGTATCAGGGACGAAGCGGATGCTACGGGGGGGGAATAACGATTCCCCCGCGTGGCAGTGCCGCTCGGCGCACCGGAGTTTAATTGTTCCGACTGGCGGTTACGGTTGCCGCCTTGTTATCACGCTGCCGTAGGGGATGCGTGGTGCTATCCAGGGGCGAGAGTGTGCTGAACAATTACAAAAAAAAAGAGGAAACGTTTAATGAGAACAATAAGAAGCAGTATATTGGTTATGGGGGGATTGATCGTGTTTTTGGGCTTTGTCCCGGTAGTGTGTCAGGCTTTGGATTGGGTTGTGGACGGAAAGGCCGCGGTGACCCTTGTCGTTCCTGGCGAAACAAACGTCGTCACAGAGCAGGCGGCGGAGTTGTTGACCCGCTATGTCGCTGAGATCACTGGCGTGAGACTGCAAACTGTGAGTGAAAACAATACGCCCGTATCTGGCGCGCGCGTTTTTCTCGGGGCGACCAAGGCCGCCCTGGCTGCCGGTATTGACTTGTCAGCCTTGAAGTACGATAGTTTCATCTGGAAAACTCAGGGCAAGGATTTTTTCATTGCCGGTAACGACTACAGGTTTGCCTCGGCCAAGGGGAATAATCTGGCGAAATCTAGCTGTCAGGGCACGGCGCGAGGGATCTACCGGCTGCTGGAGGAATACGGCGGTGTCCGCTGGTTCCTGCCAACATCCAAAGGGTTGGTTGTGCCGAAATCCACCCGCTTTACCTTGCCAGACACCCTTGACCGTCAAGAGAACGCCGTTTTCGCGTATACGGCGGGCGGTGTGTCGGGATTGGGTGAATGGCCGCTGGCCAATGGACAGCGTTTAGCGGTCGATGTCCGGATTCAGGGGCACAGTTGGGACGGCGCGCTTCGCAAGTGGGGTGATCCAAAAAAACTATTCGAGAAAGACCCCTCTATCTTCGCATTAGTCAAAGGCAAGAGGCACTACAGCGATTCCAATTTTCATCTCTGCACATCCCATCCGGATTTCGTCGAGATGAATGTCAGGTATCTTTCTTCGCTGTTTGATGTCGGCTACCAGTGGGTCGAATACAATCAGTCCGACGGTTACCGCCGATGCGAGTGCGACGCATGTAACGCGATGGACCAGCTTGATGAACTCGAACTGACAAAGGGAGCTTACTGCTGCAAGGCGAATGCGCCGAACCCGCATGACAAAAGCCTTCCGCCTGCGGAACGGCTTTGGGTCCCCTTCCATGAAATCGCGCTTCGCCTTTACAAAAAATATCCCGATAGAAAGATTATACCTCTGGCTTATGGTCCCACATTTATCCCGTCGCAACAGGTCAAACAATTTTCCCCGAACGTCATGATTTCCTTGACGCGCGATTTCCCTGAATATTTCGAGGCGTATGCGGAATATGACACGACGATTTGGACGTATTGGTGGGGCACTTATCATGTGTCGGGGCTGACCCCCAACATGATGGCGCACGATGTCGCCGCGCAAGTCCGAGAGCTTGCCGACCACGGCGTTCTAGGGGTTTACGCCTGCGGCGGAGGTGAGCAGTGGGGGCTGGAAGGCCCGGCCTATTATGTATACGCTAAGCTCTCCTGGAATCCGAAGCTCGACGTGGATCTTCTTTTAAACGATTATTACCGCGGCATTTATCATGCCGCAGCACCTGAGATGGAACGGTTTTTCAACCTGATCGAGGCACGCACCGCCGTCGGCAAAGCCACGCAGACGGTAAAAGAAAAGGCCTACAACGACTATCAAGTTTCGGTGGCGAACTATTTTCCCGAAGCGTATCCCCCCCATATTTTAAATACGCTGAATTCGCTTCTAGCCACTGCGAAAGCAAAAACAAAGGGTGACGACTTTGCCACACAGTGGCTTGCGTTCACCGACATTCAGTATCGGTATCTAAAGGCTGTCGCCAACGGGTTTAACCTGTATCGGGAATACCGATATATGCGGAAAAAACCACCGGAACTTTGTGAAGAACTGCTCGCAGCCATTGCTGATCGTAAAAAACTTCTGGCAGAGCTTTCCGAGCTGAAAGCGAAGCGGGATTGGCTCGACGCATGGTTTCCCGGCGCGAACGTGTATCTGACAAAGGCTGCGACGGGTGGCGAGATGTTTGGGGCGCTTGGCACCCGCCCGCCATTCAGCGACGCATTTAAGCTGGAGCTGGAAAAAAATATGGCAGTGCCAAAACAATAGTGAATCAACAACTATCCAGCGCTTAAATCTTGATGAAAATCCTTCGCTTATAAAGGAATCGCGCGAGCAAAAACACCAGGGTCAACTCGATCACGACCAGAAGTACGCTGCCCGCCCCTTTGGCCACATGCGCGTCAATAAACAGTTTCAGGTCACCTCCGGCAAACCGAGCCGCCAGGCCTGAAAAACTGACGAAGTTGTGGGCAAGATACAAGGTCAGCGCGTTCATTCCGATCCATATGAACGGCTGGCACCACCGTTGTTTTTTCTTTATATCGATGACCCAATAAAACAGGCTGAGCAGTACTGCGCTGTAACCGCCTGCCACGACCACAAAGGACGGAGACCAGAGTTTTTTCACCACAGGCACCCGCATGCCCCACAAGAATCCGATGGCCACACACGTCACACCCGCCGCCAGCAACCCGGCTGCTTTGCGCTTATCGCTCACGTCCGTCCTTTGCAGCCACAGGCCTGCCAGCATGCCCAGCAAGCCTGCGGCAATAGCCCCCATGACGCCGAGCAACGGCTGATTTTCATATGCGCCGTTGATTTTCCTGCCAGGCAGGAATCGGTAGTCCACATAGTTGGACAACGTGTACCCTTCCTCATAACGGCCTCTCACCTTGCCGGTCGCGCTTGCCAGAATTTTCGCAGGATCCTGAGAGCCGACTTGCGTGGCTGTCTTGGCCAGTGATTTTTTATCCAGCCGCACATCAGGGAAGGGTACAAACTCCATCAATGCCCAATGGCCGAGAAGAATCGCCAGGCACACGGCGGCGACAACCTTTGCGCGTCGCGTCACGATGTAAAGCACTCCACCGCAAAAGCACGCCAGGCCGATGTATTGAAGCACACCCAGATACCGGATGTTCGACCACTTTCCATTCAGCCCCCCGTAAAAATAAATACCCAGCAAAACCAGCAGAATGCCGCGAGTGACGATTTTTTTGATGGTCTTCGCCTTACCCTGACGAGCCAGTGTTTTATCTATCGAGAACACCATTGACACGCCGGAAATGAAAACGAACATCGGGAAAATCAAGTCGTAAAAGTGAAAGCCTTCCCACTGAACATGACTGAGTTGTTTTGAGAATGCCTTGATAACACCCTTATCGCTCACCTTTTTGAGCGCATGCACCAAAGTTCCCGCACCCATAATCCAAAACATATCAAACCCGCGCAAGGCATCCAATGACATGAGCCGTCCGACACCTCCCGGCAGCGGGCTTTTCAAAGTATCGGACGGCGTTTCACAAAGTGACGGATGCCTCTCTGCGGTGGTGGACGAATCGGTTGGTTTGATCATCAGTTTTTCCTTATTTTTACAAGTTTACTACTGGAAATTTCTCACTACACGGAAGCCGATCATGTTGAGCCGTCGCGACGGCCAGGTGCTGCCGCGATATGACGAACAGCAACTCGACGTGCCACTGTTGATGGTACCGCTCCGAGTCATACGATATCCATCTGAATTCGACAGCGGCCCTTTAGGGTCCGTTGCCGCATACAACGTGTTTGTGAAGAAATTCAGACTAAACTCCCACACGTTCCCGTGTGTATCATAGAGGCCCCATTCATTCGGCAACAGTTGCCCGACCGTATGTACCACACCAAGGGCGTTGTCGTTCCACCAACCCAAGACATTCAATTGGGCTGCCACATTCGTCACAATCGCCCCGTCGTTGAAGTAGGTCGTTGTCCCGGCCCGGCACAGATACTCCCACTGCGCGTCTGTTGGCAGGTCAAAGCCCGTCATGCCGGTCCTCTCCCGCAACTTTCCCATGAATGAGGTAGATCCCACAGCGTTGGTGGCCGGCCAGTTCGGGCTGATTGCGCTGCCTCCGTCAACCCAGCTGCCGCTGGCACTCCATACCTCTCGGATATCGTAGTACGAAACCCTGTTTACCGGCTTATCATCGCCTTTAAAATCAGACAGGTTAACACCCATCACCCTGCTCCACTGCTCCTGCGTCACCTCGTACACCCCTGCGTAAAAGTCCTGTGTCAGCGTTGTAGAGACACCCTTCCCTTCCACGCCCATGAAGAAATGACCCGCAGGTAGTTTCCGCAGCACCAACAGCCCGGTCTTGTAGGCCACGTTGGTCACCCCGCCATACGGCAATGCTTCGAGACTCGTGTAATAGCGTGCAGGATAAGGATCCTGCGCTGTTGCGCCCGTGCCTTTACTGAGATCCACCACCATGACCTGCGGAGGCGCCAGTAAAGACCACGCCGTCACCCGGGCTTTGGCGTTTGTCACAGAGCACTCCGGCCAGTCCGCGCCCGCGTTCCACACGATTGCGCCGTCTCCAGGCGGCACCTCCTTGCACACATCTCCGAAAAGGCTCGTTACCGCGCTGTCCGGCAGCGGCACCCCGTTGGTCTCGATCGCGAGGGTCACGATCGCTGTCTCGTCAGCGAGCGTATACGTGATGTCCACAATACGTGATTTCTCGCGCTGCATCATCTGCACGTTAGTCACCGACGGCACGGCCCGCGCCGTGACTGCGGCCGTCATAGCCGCCATTATGAGTGTTCGTTTCATCATTTGACTCTCCTTGTTTTGTAACGGAGGCACATTCGTGCAACCGGTTAATCAGTGTTTTTACCGACTCTGAAAAACCATCATAAGCTGTAAAACTGAGGTGTGACGAAAACTACCCTTAATCTCCCCAGCGGAGCGGATCACGTTCAAAGACGGGATCAAAAATGCGGGGTGAATCATTTTTGCGGACCGGAGCAGGTTTACGGGCAGGCTCTTTTTTGCGGTTCAGCTTTTCCGCCTCCTCGACTGTGCGGTTGAGCAATTCCGGTTCGATGCCGTTCAGCTCCCAGCGCGCGAGTGTCGGGAGCATCTCCTGAACCTGAAGGATCTTTTCCTCCAGCAGCGGCTTTGAATAACTGAAATCGAAAATCTCCGACGCGAACCCCAGCGTGGGGTCAAGCGCCAGCAACGCCTTCATCTCCTCCGCCGCCCGGATCTCGTCTTTGGCGACGACCTGCATCCGCTGCAAGATAGCGGGATGCTTTAAAGCGTCGGTTTTTGGCAGGCTGTCGCGCAGCGCATAGAATTCGTACACGTTCGCCGCCGAAAGAAAATGCAGGCGCACCGCCTGCGCAACAACAACCTGCCTCACCAATTCCGGCTCACGGCCAACCGTCTTCAAAGCCTCCTCAAGGCTTGCCAGTCCCGTGCTCCAACGCGTTGCCATATCGCGAAACGCATCGGCGATCTGCTGGGGCGTGAATGGCCCCACCCAGCGCGCGATGTTGTCTTCCCAGGGTTGCGGGTCGCGCTGCCTGGTATAGCCCCAATTGTACGGCCAGGCCGGCCGTTTTTCGCGTTCCAGATGCAGGTGGTAGGCCGGGCCGCGCGTGATCGGCCCCCAGTACAACACCTGGTTGTCGATCGGATAGCGCTGCCAGGTTTCCGCGAAGATCCGCCAGGCTTTCGCGACATCCACAGACGCTTGCTCACCCCAATCGACCCCGGCCATACGCAGCAGAAAAGCATCCTTGGATTCCTTGGGCTCAAAAGTCGCCTGACCGGCGGCCCGCAGCATCGGGCTTGGAAACCCGCCGGGTATCCAGGTCATCATCGACCCGGTCACGCCGAGTTCTCCCGCGACCTTCAGCTTATCATATTCAATTCCCGGAACAGGGATGTACGGCACGCTGGACAGCTCGTAAGAGGTGCCGACCTGCAGTTTGGCGTAAAGGGTGCGCCCCATGCGCTTGGCGGCTTTTGCCATATCCGCGAAGGCCACCGAGGGTCCGAGGCAGGAAAGCGAATACTCTTGGACCATCGCCTTTCGACCGCACACCTGCTTGGTCATGCCGTGTTCGAAATTGCCCAGCCAGATGACATCGCGGCCTGCTTTTTCCATAAATTCAAGTACAATGGGCGATACCGACCCCGATGAATCCAGCCCGTAGGTCCAAGCCATGAACTCCGCATCCGAACCCGCGGCGCGGATGCCTTGCACAAAGGCCTTCAGGGTCTCAGCATGCACGTCAGACTTGCTGCGTACTGAGCACCGCGGACAGCCTTGCGCCACTTTGTGGCTAGAAGACCAGCAGGTCGTTGTCCGCTCGCCGCTGAAAATGTTCACCACCCCCCCCAGTTTTGGGACTTCGGTAAAGAGCGTTTTCATTGTTTCGCGGACGTACTCGAGAACCAGCGGCTCGGAGGGGCAAAGAGCATACCCGGAACCGACGATCTCGGGATGCGCCAGCACGGCCGGATGACTTTTGTACAGAGCGCGCGGCTCAATGCAGAAAAAGTAGATACGGATACCGTAACGTTCCGCCTTGTCGATGATCGCCTTGAGCTTGGCCAGCCGATGTTCAGGGGGGCCCAGTTCGGGAATTGTCTTGGAGGCGACCAAGTGGCGCAGCAAGCCGGGAATCCACAGTCCGTTGATGCCGTAATGAGCCAGCCGGTTAAGATAGGCTTCGGGATAGTAATCATTGTTATCCGTCAGCTCCCAGCCCGACAACCAGCGGTACGGCGCAACGGGTGAACGGATCATGCGCGTGCGGATCGTCGTCCAGCGCGTCGTGTCACCAACGGGCAGGAGCGGAGCCCGACGCAGTTGCATCTCATCTTCCAGACGAAAGATCGCCCGCCTCAGCCCGTCCAGGTCACCCGCCTCGATAAGGCAGCCCTTGTCCGTAATCTCGATACGGTGCGCTTCGGAGACGCCTTCGGGCATCGACTGCGGCTGACTACGCCGCAAGCGGATGGGATAACCGCCTGGCGCCTCGCGAACCTCCAACGACACTGCCATGAATTGCCGCAGATCATTCAGCAACACGTCCAGATGAGGCTGGCCCTTGAAAGTCCCGGCTTCCAGCGTGTATCCATCCCCGAGAGACACCTCAATCCCAGTGACCGGCATCCTCTGCCGGTTCCGTATACAGGAAACATGCATGGATTTTGAGAGGTCATCAAAAATGGGCTTTAACGCGCCTGGGAACTCAATTTTGGAATGCATCGTCTGATAGTCTGCATTTGCTCCTGTTTTAGCCCCAGCCACATTGGCCGTTGCGGGCGCGCCACACGCGGCATCTACGATCACGAATAATGCGACAACCGCCCCGACTGCCATCAACCTCGCCATGGCACAGGCCTCTGATCTTTTCATGTGTTTCCTCCCCCTGTTCCTGAATCAATAGACTTCAAGGGTAACCTCGCGTTGCTCGGTGACTTTTTTGAAGGATGATTCGCGAAGTTACAGCCCTGTATCTTTCAAGGGTAACCTCGCGTTGCTCGGTGACTTTTTTGAAGGATGATTCGCGAAGTTACAGCCCTGTATCTTTAATCAGTAAACCGAGCGTAGCTACCATCCTACGAACTGTGGGCAAGTATACGGCAAAGCATAATCATCTGTCAAGACTATTTTTTACGAAATCTCTAAACATTAAATTGGCAGGAGCATCTGCACAAACCTAGGTTGT
>JBAYXX010000022.1:0-46030 GCA_041673345.1 Kiritimatiellia bacterium | reverse complement strand
CGCCCGTCGTAGCGATATTCTAGACTCTGTCCCAAAAAAGCAATTTTTGGGATGCCAGCAACTCATAAAAATCGTACTTGCAGCTCATTGCGTGAAAAATATTGCCAGCAACTGGACTTTCCGCAAACACGACCTAGCTCATGGTCCTAGTTGAGCTAAATTTGAGCGAGCTCCGCCATGTGGGTGATTGGAATCGATTGTTTCTAAGCAGTTTTTCGCTTTAGCTTTTCTTCTTCAAGAGCCATAACCATCATGGATCCGATTTTCCAAAGATTATGGGCTAGAACACACCAATGAATCCGAGTATTACGGTTTTTAAATCCTTTGCTTTTCAAAGGATTACCGAGGTAGGCATTCTTGAAGATTCCTATGCGAGCTTCTGTTCCTCCCCGGCGTTTTTGCAGTAGACAAAATTCTGCATCCTGCAGCTTTTCTTTGAGTTGAGGGACGGAGCGGGGGCAAACGGCATTGAATATATCGAGCTCATCAAGGGTATCCCTGTTTGCAGCACTGTCAAACCCCCTGTCTCCTGTGTAACTTTCCGGTTTACCGTATTCAACGGTAAGCCGGTTAATGCTGTTTCCCAACAATTTACTATCAGATGGAGGCTGGTCTTTCAAGAACTCCCAGTCAATAATAAGACCATCTTCTTGCTCTGCAAGATAAAGTCCATTACCGAACTCTACCTCCGCACCAGACTTTCCACGAATCAGTACATGTACATTTTCATCATAAAGGCTCAGGATCTTGTCTTTATTAGCGACTCGGCGCTCGCCTATAATTCTCTCATGAGCCTGTTCAATGGCGGCTGGAAGCTGATCGAGCACGTTCTTCATGCGTTTGAGAACATAAGCTGCCTCTGCCTCACTCCAGTCCGTCTTGTTCCAGTCTTCCTTCAGCAGATTGTGGTAATTCCAGCCATGCTTATTAATCACCGCTGTCAGTTTCTTCATACGACGTAGAATCATCTTTCGGCTTGTCTTGGCATTTGTTTTTTTGCGGGTGTGTGTCATTTCAATACAAAGCTTATTCATCTCGCGCATAAATTCCGCAGGATCTGAAATGCGGTGTTTTAATCCATGCCTTCTGATAAGAACTATCGCTTTGATTAATGTGCGAACTCCATCACGTAACAAAACCCAGTCAACAGGAAAGTGTATGTTCGCCTTGACGCATGTCGAATCGGCAAACACTCTTTTAAAGTTCAACTCTGACTCACGGTGCAATATCTCCTGTGCAGCTTGTTTGTTAGCTAAAACCCGGTTGGCATTATGAATTAATGAGGTTATCTGTTCGTATGTGAACATCTTCTCCATGCGTTCCACCGTGCTTTTGGAGAGAGGGCGAACACCATCCACCTGGATGGTGTAGGTGAACCATCGGAAAAGGTCGCTGTCTGTGACCCGGATCGCTAAGTCCCTGAATGAATCTCCGGTGATCGCTCTGAGTATCCCGTAACGCAGAGCACGCTGGGCATTTCTGGCTAGCGATGTTCTGCGCTTGGCCGAGAGATTCTCCCCTTTATAAGTCTGCTCCATGTATTCAGCAAGCAAGCGATTCTCTACACCTGTCTTGACAATATAATCATCTATCTGCTCTATCGTTGAGCGAAACACCTGATAATCTTTTACGCCGAAGACGGTCGGTAATACTGGACGAAACTCCGGCTGAAATGCTAATCTTGACATGTATCTTTCCCCCATTTTGGTTGATGAGGTTATTATAAGATACTTCTTTCCGACAAGGGAGGCAAAAATGCCTCTTTTGATCGGAAATTTCCCCTCTTAACGCCTTGATCATAAAACTGTTACAAAACTGGAACAGGCTCTAAATAGTGGACACACTCAGAGAGTACCAGCCGTAATCCGGGTCGTTTCCGCTGTTGGTCCCTCCCAGAATCCGCGCCATACCTGAATCTCCACCGAAATATCAAGCCGATTACCATCGCCATCCTCGACATCATAAAAGATATCCGCCAGCTTCGAACCGTTGCGCTGGCTCGCGCGGACATGTTTAACCACCAGCGCATCACCAGCGACACCAACGCCTACTACCCAGCAGTATATCCAGCGGAGTTCTCCGCCACCTGATCAGCGCACTTTGCTTTCAAAGGAAAACGCTCGGGGTGTTTAATCATCTCAACCGTTAAGTCAACATCAAGGTCAGGCCAATACAGATGCTGGTCTGGCTCACTTTTAACATTTATTATTTTTTTATCGGCGCATCCAGAAACCAGGGGAACTTTTTGTAATCAAGAAAAAGCTCTTCTCCATCCAGCAACAACCAGAAACCCGCGGACTCAATGTTTGATACCTCAGCCACCGAAGTGGACGCGCCATGCATCTTTAATTTCATCTTTACGCTCCTTTATAATTGTCTCCATGCAATTAAGCTCCTTCACTGAAAACCCCTTAGACATCGCAAGCTCCACCTTCGGCTCAAACCAGGATTTAGCAGTACCGCTACAAAACACCACATGCACATGCCCTCGACTCTCTTCAAGCGAGAAAAAATGAAACCTGTAGCCATCTTCGCGAAAAACTGTTGGGCTCATAAAACGTCCTCTGTATTTGGTAATAATGATACCTCATAATCATAATACACACAACTAGAAATGATCGTAACCAGCAAGATGAAATTTCATTTATAATCGATGCAAAAACACTAAAGCCGACGATCATACAGGCTTTAACCCTAAATTGAAGGCATTTGCGTGAAACTACCGCTTTTCAAACCGCCCCCTTTTTTGTATATTCATCCGCTATCAACAGGAACTAAAAAGGATCTCCCATGACCATCTCACAAGCTATCGATCAATTAACCTCACAAACCAGTCCAGTACCCGTCGAGGCCTTGCAATGCCTGCGGGAAAACTGGAAAAACGCCGAACCATTGCTGCTGAACTCTCTCGACCAAGCCCTCGCCAACCCGTGCCATCAGCCTCCGGCCCTCTTCCACTGCGCCATTTTCCTCTGTGCCGAGATGCGCAGCCAAGCCGCCTTTGAGCGCTATATCAAAATCTGCCGTTTAACAACCTCTCTGATCGGCTTTCTGGCAGGCGAAATCATGCTTGAGCACATGAGGAAAATGCTGGCCCGCACCTGCTACGGACGTTTTGACGAGCTCAAAGCCGTTATTGAGGATGAAAGCCTGGATGGCTTCGCCCGCCTCGCGCCTCTGGAAGCGTTGAGCGAGCTTACCGGAGCCGGAGAGTTCCCGCGTGAGGCGTTCAAAAGCTACTGCCTGGATCTGCTCGACTTCCGTCTGGAGCCACAGCGGGGTTTAATCTGGTGCGGAGTGGTGTTTCAATGTATGAAACTCGGGCTGAACCAAGCGTTGCATCTGATTGAAGACGCCTACGCCAACGGATTTATCAATGACCGGATACTCCCCTTTGAAAATGTGGTAAACAATATTGAGCTTTCAGATGGCGATCTAGGCAAGCATGAGAATAACTTCACAGCCCTCACCGATGAGGCAATGCGGTTTTGTTTTTCAGGGAGAGCGGATAACCCGCAAACGCCCGATGAAATCGAGAGGAAAAGAGTCGAGGAGCTGCTGGAGGAGCTCCAGCAAGCCGATCAGCTCAAAATGCTTGCCTGCCAAGCACCCGCGGGGCGGAATGACCCCTGTCCCTGCGGCAGCGGCAAAAAATTCAAAAAATGTTGCATTAACAGCGAAACTGTCGATCCCTGGGAGCCGGAAGAGCCAGCCAACCATGCCGACCAACTGATCGATTGCGGCTATGCAAGCTACGAGCAGGAACAGAACGATGACGCGTTGATCTGCTGGAATCAAGCCTGGCGCGAAATTATCGACACAAATATGATCGCGGAGAACATCATTGACCCCCAAGATCCCGAGTGTGAACTCTTTGACTGCTGCGAAAGTTTTCAGGAATGGATCGAGGCTTTTCTGCAGCTGATTATTTATTACGATCTGCCCCCGCTCCCCTATATCAACAAGGCGGTTGTCGCCATCAGGGAGTTCCTCCACAAATTCCCAGCCATGACTGAGGCACTGCGCGCTGAAGCAGAGTACGCGTTGGCGGCTTCGCTTGCGAAAATCGGAGAACCAGATGAAGCCGAAGCACTCTTTAATCAGAGTGTGAGTCGCTCAACAGACGATGCTGCTGCACTCCTGCGGCACTCATGCAGGACAGGCTTGTTCGCGAATAATCTCAACTTGCGCCCCAACTGGGAGAACGCCCTCGCCTACGCGGAAAAAGCCCTGCAACTGCAAGATGAACGCCTGGCGCAGAATGTCGCAGCCGCCCAGTATATCCAGCAAATCAAAAGCACCATTGAGCTGCGCGCGCTCCGCATGGAGCTCTCAGAGAGCCAATAAACTCCAAACCATTCAACCTTCACTGAGAGCGGACCTAGTCGCTTAGGCGACTAGAAAAAAACAATTAATTGTTCTTTCTAAAAAGTTGTCTATCGAACGTTTATCGGGATTTAGTGTAGTAGTCGCTCTACGAGCGACACAGAGGTTTAGTGCCGCTATCGTAAACCGAAGGCGGTGCCGAACTCCAGTAGGTCCGGTTTCCAACCGGACATGTCCGATTGGAAATCGGACCTGCGTTTTTGCGAAGCACTGTAGCCGCCCTACAGCCGCGACTCGTATTGCGACCGAACAGACGCTCTCTCCGACAAAGTTTACGACAAAGCTGGGACTACCCGGTGGACTGCCAAAGTCCCAACCAATGAAGGAATGATCGGCGAATCGGTTCAATAGAGATCACTCTCATCAATGGGCGAGGATCGCCGTAGCCAACTCCCGACGGGCATCGAATATGGCCTTCGGGTCGCGCGTGTACCCCCACCACGTCGGGGCTATGCGGTCAACGATTTTCTGCACGGCCGCAGCTCCGGCGCGCTGCTCAAGCAGGGCGAAATATTCATAATCTTCCATACTGTCGCGAATATTCTTCAGCCGCATACTGGCGACCGGTCCCTGGATTCCACACGGAACGCCTGGATAGAAAAGATGTCCTCCGCCGTTGAAATGCAGCGTACGCGGCATCACCGGGCTATACCAAGGGTCGATCACCTCAGTAATGGTGCTCCAGTAAATCAGTCCCGTGATACCATACTGCCGGTTGATCCAAGTCGGCACACGATAAGCCAGCAACGGTTGGTCGATGTGCCAATAAGGCGGATCTTTCTCGCCCACCTCTTTGTACTTGGGGTGATAAGTCGGCGAGCGCTGAGCTAACGCGGTGTACGACCAGACAGCATCACCTTGTTTGAGTTTTTGGTTGATTGTATCGCGGTCGATAAACGACCAGAGCGGACACCAGATGTCAACCGCCGGATCAATGTCGACCCAAGTGGGATCGTGAGGATAAGTTTGCTCACAGACAAGGCATTTTAACTCGGGAGCAGCCTCGTGCACGACAGCGGCAATAACGAGCTCCTGCTCATAATTCTCCGCAGTATTAGGTTCGTCGATGAGTTCAACGTACGCCCGGTCCGCCCAGCCGTTTGACTTGACATACTGGTAGTAATCGCGGTAATAGCGCAGGGCTTTTTTCCGCTGTTCGGGCGGGATGGTTTTATAGTTGGCATCTGTGGTGGAACTCGGCAGGCGGCCGAAAGGCGAGGACGGAATCCGAAAATCTTTCACATGCAGCTTTTCAATGAACGTGCGCAGTGCCGCATGCCGATTCGTGTCAATGGTCAGTGAACCATCTGAATTCACCTGCGGCAGCAGGTGGCTCGGCAGGGGCGGATTGAGACGGTGCTCGGTCATGGCTTGACAATAGCGGGCTTCTATTTCACGGAATTCGTCCGAGCCGTGTTTAACGCCGAAAAGCGAGGCTACGCCCGAAAAACCACCGAAATTATTAGAATGGGTCGGGCCGTCGGGCAGGTCGAAGTCCCACACGGTCAGCGTGATCGGAAGCTCGGCTTTGCCCCTGTCGGCAGAGACTCGGAGTGTGCCACGATAGATGCCGGCCGGCACGCCCTTGGGCACATGAATGTCGATCCAAACAGGCTGGTTTTGTCCTTCAAACACCTCAAACGGCACAGCGTACATGTCGTGCCCGATAGTGATCATCGGTCCGCCAGGACGCTCACGCCGCCGAGAGCGTGTCTGGATGGGTTTGCCGCTAACCGGATCAATGAACGGGATGAGTGCATCCGGATACAGCCCCGGCTGCATTTCAGACCGGAACGTGGACTTGCGAACCCGTACGTACTCCTCCCGATAGAGCTTGATACTGTTACCGGAAATTTTCGCTCCCCCTTCGCCCACCAATTCGGAAAGCACTACTGAGTTCACCTTCAAGTTTCCTTTCCCAGCGGCCACGACCACCTGAAAAGACTCGACCTCGTTACGTGCGGCGGTGATCTCCGCCGTCGGTGTCCCGAAGGGAGCTTCATATTGGAAAATGCGTTCCATGGAGTGAAGCGCCGTGAGCCCGATAACGGGTCGCGCAACAGACCAAACCGGGGCTGTCAATAAAATCGAGTAGAGTACCAGTGTCAAAAAATGTAACCCTCGCATAAGCAGGGCTCCCTTTACGCGGCGCTTCTCAAACAGCACAGACACATACCTGCCAGCATCCACCAACGCATTGGTTTGTGTGATACCGCAGGTTTTAGCGATCACCACGATTTGTTTGCACGACGGAACCCTTGTTGTTTTCATATTGCTTGCCTCCTCCTCGCTTGTTATTTTCGTAACCGTTTACAGAGTATAAATAACCCCGATATGTCTTGCATAACATATCATTGCCGCAGCAGCAAAGTACAGCGCAAAAAAGAGCGCTTTTAAGTTTAGCGCGAGATTTGCTATTATAGCACAACTGTTTGGTCATGAAAAGCTAACCGGGTAATAATTATGAACGTGTTTATACCAAAAGAAATGGATCCGGACGAACAGCGCATACCGCTGACACCCTCCGCCGTGGAGCGACTAGTCAAATTAGGCGCTGTCGTTGAAGTAGAAGCCGGCCTCGGTGCGACATTGAGATACACCGACGAGGCGTTTAGTAAAGCCGGCGCCACTGTGGTTGCCGACCGGCGGGAGGCCCTGGGCCGAGCGGATCTCGTGCTGCGGCTTCGTAAGCCGCCGCGCGACGAAGTGGCTGCCATGAAAAAGGGCGCAATCCACATCAGCCACCTGAACCCCTTCAACGAAACAGAGTTGATCCAGGATCTGGCTGCAGCCGGAGTCAGTGCCCTCTCTATGGAGCTAATTCCGCGCACCACAATTGCGCAGAAGATGGATGCATTAAGCTCGCAAGCCAATCTCGGCGGCTATGTAGCTGTTATCATCGCAGCGGCGCGCTTGAATAAGATTCTGCCCATGATGATGACCCCCTCGGGCACGCTCACCCCTTCGCGTGTTTTCGTGATCGGCGCGGGTGTGGCCGGACTACAGGCGATTGCAACTGCCAAGCGGCTCGGTGCGCGTGTGGAAGCCTTTGATACACGCGCAGTGGTAGAGGAGCAGGTCCACTCGCTGGGAGCAAAGTTTATCAAGGTAGAGCTCGGTGAAACCGGACAGACCAAGGATGGGTATGCGCACGAGCTGACAGAGGAGCAATTACAGAAGCAGTGCGATGCCATGGCCAAAGCCTGCGCGCAGGCGGACGTGGTCATCACCACCGCACAGCTTTTCGGGCGCAAAGCACCCGTTATTGTCACGCGCGAGATCATCGCGGCCATGAAACCCGGCAGCGTGATTGTGGACATGGCCGTGGAGAGCGGCGGCAACGTGGAGGGCTCGCGCCTGAACGAAGATGTCGATATTGGCGGAGTTGCCGTGCTTGGCTTCAGTAATCTGCCAGGACGCGTTCCAGAACACGCGAGTCAGATGTACGCCAACAATCTGGTAAATCTTATCGACCATTTCTGGGACAAGGAGAACAAAACCTTCCCGCTCAAACTGGACGATGAAATCATTCAAGGATGCCTGGTCACCCACGATGGCGTGATCGTGCATCCTGTGATTCGTAAAAAATTAAATCTCAATGCGGAGATCCAATGAAAAAAACATTCTACCCCTTGGTCTGCACAATGCTGACCCTCGCATGGATTGGCAGTGCGCAGACAACAGAAACAATGGCTGCGAAAGTACCGAGCGAACAATACACTTGCCAAAACGTTGTTGCCTCAAAAACCGGCGATAACGCAAAGCTCTGTCAACCGGTGTGCGCAGGCAAAGAGCTGGCCGTTGATGGCAGCGCAACATACATGGGTTTGCTGCTCTTCATCTTTGTGCTGGCCATATTTCTGGGGTTCGAGTTGATCTCCAAGGTTCCGTCTCAACTGCACACCCCGCTGATGTCTGGCTCAAACGCCATATCCGGCATTACCATCGTGGGTGCGCTGGCAGTGGCGGGCATGGATAAAGGGGGAGGCGCGTTCAGCACGGTACTGGGCACACTGGCAGTGGCCTTTGCTGCCATTAACGTGGTTGGCGGGTACTTGGTTACCGACCGCATGCTGAATATGTTTAAGAAGAAGGACGGAGGTCCACAGTGAATCTCGATAACCTGATCAATCTGAGTTACATCGTCGCTTCTGTACTCTTCATCTACGGTCTAAAGATGTTGGGCTCAGCGAGCACCGCCAAACGTGGAAACCTGATTTCGGCCCTGGGCATGTTGATCGCGATCATTGCCACGCTGTTTTCCGGGGGAATGAGCTACCAATGGATCATTGTCGGCCTTGTTGTCGGCGGCACGCTCGGCGCTATCGCGGCGCAACGCATCAAAATGACGGCCATGCCTGAGATGGTCGCGCTGCTCAACGGGTTCGGCGGCATCGCCAGCCTGCTTGTTGGCTGGGCGGAGTCCTACAATCGCCCGACCAGCCCGGTCTCGGCCTTCACGCTCATCGCCATCTCCCTGACTGTGCTGATCGGCGGCATCACGTTTTCCGGCAGCCTGATCGCCTATGCGAAACTCGCTGAGAAGCTGGATGGCAAACCGCACCTTTTCCGCGGACAGCAGGTCGTTAATTCGGCACTGGTACTGGGTGCGCTGGCGCTCGTAGCCGTGTTCGTACAATCCGGCAACCTTGTTGCCTCTGCGGCTCTGATCGCGCTGATTGTGCTCTCACTCGTGCTCGGTGTGCTGGCGGTTATTCCGATCGGAGGCGCGGACATGCCTGTTGTCATCGCACTCCTTAACAGCTACTCCGGGCTGGCTGCCTGTGCAGCTGGCTTCGTGATCTTGAATAAGGTCCTGATCGTGGCCGGTGCTCTGGTAGGTGCCAGTGGACTGATCCTGACATCGATCATGTGCAAGGCCATGAATCGCTCCCTCTCGAATGTGCTTTTCAGCGGTTTCGGAGCTGTGACCACTACTGGCACGTCGGTTAGCGGTGAGCCGCAAGGCGACGCGCATCCTGTTTCGGTACAGGATGCCTACTATATGCTCGAAGCCGCCCGCTCTATCATTATCGTGCCGGGCTACGGCATGGCGGTCGCCCAGGCCCAGCATGTGGTGCGCGAACTTGGCGAATTGCTCGAAGCGAACGGTGCGGAGGTAAAATATGCGATCCACCCCGTTGCCGGGCGCATGCCCGGACATATGAATGTGCTGCTTGCGGAAGCCAATGTGCCGTATGAGCAACTGGTTGTCCCGGAAGATGTCAATCCCGTCATGACCACGGTGGACGTGGCCATCGTGATTGGCGCGAATGATGTCGTCAACCCGGCGGCCCGCGAGGATCAGAACAGCCCGCTGTGGGGCATGCCTATTATCAACGTTGACCTGGCGCGCACCTGTATTGTTTCCAAACGCAGCCTTAAACCCGGCTTTGCGGGTGTGGAAAACTCACTCTTCTTTAAGGAGAACACACGCATGCTCTTCGGCGATGCGAAGAAGAGCATACAGGCGCTGGTCTCGGAATTTAAAGATACATGAACATCCGCGCCATTACCTTCGATGCCGGTGGCACGCTGGTTAAACTACTCCACGTTGGTGACAGCTATTATACTATGGACGTGCTGGATGCCGAGAAATCTGGGGCAACTGGCTGGCGGCTGGTGCCTATTCACTATTCCTGACTTGCCGCAGATGCAGCAGCAGGATGCGGCGGACCTCTTCAATGGTCAGAGGGTTACTCTGGCAGCTATGCCTGCTGCGCACCACCAATTCCGATTCGACCCCCTCAATATATGCGCTTGAATACTCGACCACTCCGTCGTTGCCATCCGGTGGAACATCATCCCCCTTGACAGCAATGATCGAATGCGCTTTGATGGGTGGTTTCACTGGGATCTCCGCCAGCGCCAACAGGCCAGGGTTGTTGGGGGCCATGGTATCGATACTGGTGGAGGCGAGCTTCACATCAGGGCTGAGCCTGGGTGCAAGCGTCAGTAACTCAGCAGTGGTAGTCGCGGCCTGTTGCGGCAAGGTGAGAAAACGACGGGCCAGTCTTCTGGCAAAGCTGCCTGCCCTGTAGCTACCGCGATGGGGCGTGGAGATGAAGATCACCCGCTTCACCTCAGGCAGCGGCTCAAACACCGCAAGCCTACGCACAAGTTTCTCATCTTTCTGCGAGAGCTCTAGTTCGGCCAGTGTCTTGCCGGTGGCTGCAATCAGCACTGCCTCGCCTGTGTGTGTGGTCAGGTCGGATTCAAGGGGGATCTTGCGTCCAGCGACTTCGACATAATCGCGCATGAGCTGAATTGTAATATGAAATGCGACAACACATTGGACAAAAAATGTCCCATGCAACAATACCCCCTCAACAAAATCCTTCAAAAAATTGGAGAAAGGAAAAGCCACATGGAACAGCTGAATATTAGCACAAGCCAAAAAGTTGTTTATCGAACGTTTATAGGCGTTTAGTGTAGTAGTCGCTCTATGAGCGACACAGAGGTTGGTGTAGCACAACAAACCTGTGTGGAATCGCCGTCTTTTGATCTTTAAATAGCACCTGGTTTCTGATAGGCTTGGTTTGTTTTTTAAGGAGTCTCTTCTTCCATGTCCAAGTCCTTTGTCCACCTTCATTTGCACACAAAATACAGCCTTTTAGATGGAGCCTGTGATATCAAGCCGCTGGTTCAGCGTGCCCAGGAACTGGGCATGCCAGCAATCGCCATGACCGATCATGGTGTTATGTACGGAGCAATTGATTTTTACCAAACCTGCCGTGCGGCAGGTATCAAGCCCCTGATCGGGTGTGAGGTCTACATCCTGGCCAATGCCCATCGCTCGAGCCGTGATAAAAATATCCCCCATCACCATTTGATTCTTTTGGCCAAAGACTTGGAGGGCTATCACAACTTGGCCCGCATCAACACGATAGCCAATCTGGAAGGCTTTTATTACAAGCCACGGATTGATAAAGAAAGCCTGAGAAAGTACTCGAAAGGACTGATTGGTATGTCGGCCTGCCTGCAAGGGGAGATCAATGTTCATCTGCAGGAACGTCGGTTGGACTCCGCGGAGAGCATTGCCCGTGAGTACAGTGATATATTTGCGCCCGGCGATTTTTATCTGGAGATGCAGGATCACGGGATCCCTGAGCAGCGGGTGGTGAATGAGGGGGTGCGGGAGATCTGTAAACGCACAGGCATCAAAGCTGTGATCACCAATGATGTCCACTATCTGCTGCGCCAGCACGCCGAGGCGCATGAGATCATGCTCTGCATCCAGACCCAGACAGTGATGAGCAACCCCAAGCGTATGAAATACGCCTCCAATGAGTTTTATTTCAAGTCTCGAGAGGAGATGGCCGCACTTTTTCCGGCTGACACAGAGGCGCTGGATGCCACGCTCGAGATTGCGGAGAAGTGCAACCTTGAGCTGACCTTCTCGAATGGCAAAGCGGAGAGCCTGCATTTCCCCTCGTTTGACACGCCGGATCACATTGAGCCGCTTACCCACTTAAAGAACCTTGGCAAGCAGGGGCTGAAACAGCACTACGGACTTGATTATGAAAATCCACAGAGCGCAGCGGAGCATGAGCTGGTCGAGCGCTTTGATTATGAGGTGGGTGTGATCGATCACACCGGCTTCATCAATTATTTTCTGGTGGTGGCCGATTTTATCCGCTGGGCTCGGGACAACGATGTGCCGGTGGGGCCAGGCCGCGGTTCAGGCGCTGGTTCGTTGCTCGCCTATTCACTGGGGATTACGCAGTTGGACCCCATCCGATTTGGGTTGCTCTTTGAGAGGTTCCTCAACCCCGAACGTGTTACGCCGCCTGACTTTGATATCGATTTCTGCCAGGCCCGACGCGACCGGGTATTGGAGTATGTTAAGCAGAAGTATGGCGAGGATCGCTGCGCTCAGATTGTGACCTATGGCAAGCTGGGTGCCAAAAGCGTGATTCGCGACGTTGCCCGTGTGCTGGAGATCCCGCTCGAAAAGTCGCTGGCCTGGACCAAGATGGTGCCGGATGATCCTAACATGACGCTGGCCAAGACCAGGGAGCAGGCCAAAGAGTTTGACATTGCCTGCAAGCTGGATCCTGATCTGAATCACATCATGAAGTTTGCGGTCGTGCTGGAGGGGCTCTACCGCAACGCCGGCGTGCATGCGGCGGGCGTGGTGATCGGCGATAAGCCTCTGATTGACCTTATACCACTGGGCCGTGATAAAGAGGGCTCGCCAGTCACGCAATACGACAAAGAGGCGGTCGAGAGTGTTGGCCTGCTGAAGATGGACTTTCTGGGGTTGAAGACCTTGACCGTTCTGAAAGAGGCCGTCGACCTCATAAAACTCCTGCACAACAAGAGCATTGACCTGCAAGCCCTCCCGCTGGATGATCCCAAAACCTTTGAACTCTTTCAGCGCGCGGACACAGTCGGCGTTTTTCAGCTTGAGTCAGCTGGAATGCGTAACGTGCTGCGCGATTTGAAGCCTAACTGCATTGAAGAGATCATCGCTATTCTGGCACTGTATCGGCCTGGCCCGATGGACAATATCCCCAGCTTTGTCAAACGCAAAAAGGGAATTGAAGAGATTCATTACGATCACCCACTGCTGGAGCCAATCCTGAAAGAGACCTATGGCATCATGGTTTATCAGGAGCAGGTGCAGCAAGCTGCCCAGATTCTCGCTGGATACACCCTGGGCCGCGCTGATATACTGCGGCGCGCTATGGGCAAGAAAAAGCTTGAGGTCATGGCGTCTGAACGGGCGGAGTTTATCGAGGGTTGCAAAAAAACTCTCAACCTGGATACAAATAAGGCCAGACAGATCTTTGACAACATTGAGAAGTTCGCTGGGTATGGATTTAACAAGGCCCATGCGGCCGCCTATGGCGTGGTGACCTATCAGACCGCATACCTGAAGGCCCACTACCCGGCTGAGTTTATCTGCGCCCAGATATCTTCGGAGATCGGCAACTTTGACAAGCTCCCAGGCTTTGTCGCTGAGGCAGAGGAGATGGGGTTGAAGGTACTCTCCCCAGATGTGAATCAAGGGCTGGACCGCTTTAAGCCCGAGGGTGACTCTGTGCGCTATGGCCTGGCAGGCATCAAAGGCGTGGGTTCAGGGGCGGCGGAGGCTATTGTCCGGGAGCGTCTGGCAAACGGCGAATTCAATAGCTTCTCAGATTTCTGCGAGCGAGTTGACTCCTCAGCCTCCAATAAAAGGGTGATCGAGGCTTTAATTAAGAGCGGTGCAATGGATTGTTTTGGGATGCACCGGGCCAGGCTCTTTGACGCGATCGAGTTTGCGCTCTCCCGTGCGGCGGCCAATGCCAAAGAGAAGGCCAGTGGACAGATCAGCCTCTTTGATATGCTGGATGATGTCGCTGACGCTGGTTCTGCCAACCCTGCAGAGCTGCCGGATAGGGTGCCGCCGTGGAGCGAGAAAGAGACCTTGAAAAATGAAAAGGAACTGCTAGGTGTCTATATCAGTGGCCACCCTATGGATCGCTATCGCGCGGTGATCAAGTCGGTGCAGACAAAGTCCATCCGTGAGCTTGTAGCTTGCAATGATGAGGTGAACGTGCGCTCTGCCGGCATCGCCGCCGCTATTCAGCGTCGTCTCACCAAAGCCAAGGGTGAGCCATGGGCGATCATCAAATTCGATAATGGCGATCTTTCAACCGAGGCCTTGGTTTTCCCTAAAACCTATCAGAAATACGCGCACCTTTGTCAAGAAGAGGCACCGCTGCTGATTTGCGGGCGCGTCTCTAAGCGTGATCAAATAGGGGGTGGCGGCAATCAGAGCCCTGAGGAGCAGAACAATCAGGTTGCAAAGCTGATTGTGCAGGAGATACATCCGTTGTCTGAGGCCTTGAGGTATTTTGGCACAAAGGTCATTGGCGCAGTACACACTGAAGATGAGCGGTTTCAAGAGAAACTGGTCAGCCTTCGAGAGTTGGCCCTGAAGCATCCTGGCAACCTGCCCCTACGCATCTGTCTGATCTATCCTGACAAGAAAGTGATTCTGGAAACAGCGGAAAAACTGGCCATCGATCCTTCGTTGGAGTTTGTCAATGAACTTTCAACGTTGCTCGGCAAAAAGTTTTTCAAGGTCATGGTTAAAAAAGATATCTACAAAGAGTACCATGCTCCCCGATGGAATGGGAATGGGAGTGGAAATTGAGGGTGAAGGAACCGCAGTTATGGCCTGCGGCTACAGTGCTGCGCAAGCTGTAAGGAACGTGCCAGACGAGTTATCGGCAAGGCGGCATCGGTTGACGATGATGTGCGACGATAGCGGATGACGATTAAAACCCGCGCCCTTAAAAATCGTCGGCCAGCATCGTCGCCGCTATCGTCAACCGGAGGCATGGCCTCCCTGGATAAGGATTGTGATTAGGATTAAGATAAGGAAACTAGATGGTCGAAGCTGGTGATCCAAATTTGATGCTATTGGGACTGCGTTTTTTGGCGTTGGTTTTTTTTGGCGGTGCTGTCACATTGGATTTGTATTTCTTGTTTAAATTCGCCAATGCCGAACAAGGCCGTTGTTTGCCCTTTATCAACTCTCTCAAGGCCCGGGGTTTTGGGCTGGCGGTGGCCGCACTGGCGTTGGCGACTACACTGGGTTTCACGGTTCCTGTTGCGCTCATGGGTTCGGGTAGTTCGCAGTTGCCGGAAGAGGCAGGTCGGCTGATCTCCGGTTCTCTGGTATACGCCGCAGCAGTGGCTCTGGTGGTGCTCTATGCGGGGATGGCCTCCCGCTCAACGCTGACGCGGCTGTTTAGTTGCCCTGACTCCAGTTTCAGGGTATCCCTGTTAAAGGGCGCGATCTATGGCATCGCTGTAATTCCGCCGATCATTCTGATCACTGCGGTTGTTGGCACCGTGATCAAGGAGCTAGGAGTGGAGGTTGAGAGCCAGTCGGTGGTTGAATGGCTGACCAACCCTGAGACAACCGTAATAACGCGCATTGCTATTGTGTTCTGCGCGGTTGTGGTAGCTCCAGTGATTGAGGAGGTTATCTTCCGGGGAATTCTCTTCCCATCGGTTTTCAAAGGTCGCGGTTTTCTTTTTTCAGCATTGCTGGTGGGATGTGTCTTTTCGTTGATTCACTTCCATGCGCCCTCGTTCCTGAGTATTCTGGTATTGAATATTTTCTTTTGCGCTGGCTATGCCTCCACTGGCTCATTAGTTACGCCGATTGTGATGCACATGATCTTTAATGGCTCAGCGGCCTGCTTTGCGCTGCTGGTATGAGCTGCGCCCCTCATCCGCAATGACCTGGATGCCATTATGGTTTTATGATAACGAGCCTTCCAAACAAGGCGGCAACAACATGGGGGGTGTCCCGGTATTAAAAGAGTATTAAGGGGTATATCTTCTTTTTCTAGCAGTTCTTCGGACTTCAGAGAAGTCCGAAGAACTGCTAGGCCCGGCGTTCGCTGAAAAAACTTTGCAGGATTGTGCGGCACTCATGCTCCATCACGTCCGTGACAATCTCAGGCCGATGATTTAACCCTGAGTGGTTGAGAATTGAGAAAACCGAGTGTCCGCCGCGTTTGGGGTCGGAGAGTCCCCAGACCACCAGAGGCACACGTGCGAGAACAATGGCGCCGGCGCACATGGCGCAGGGCTCTTTGGTCACATAAAGAATCGTGTTAGTCAAACGCCAATCACCCAGCGCCGCTGAAGCCTGGGTCAAGGCAATCATCTCCGCATGGGCGGTGGCATCCTTGAGCATCTCACTCTGGTTATATGCCCGCGCGATCACGTTCACGGCAGCTAGAGGCAGCTCCACTGACTCCGGTTTTTTGATAATCACGCATCCGGCAGGCACCTCTTCGGCCGCAGCGGCTTTGGCCGCCTCGCGCAATGCCAGCGACATAAAATAATTGTGGAATTTTTCAGAAAAAACAACTCGCGCATCTCTCATTTTATTTTACCCAAAGACACGACCGGTCAGCTTTTCATAGGCTTCAACATATTTTTCACGTGTTTTCTCAACCACATAATCGGGTAACTCGGGCGCGGGAGGCTGATGCTTAAAGTGGATGCTGTCCAGCCAATCACGTACAAACTGCTTGTCCAGGCTGGGCGGATTTTTGCCAACCCGATAACTCTCCTCTGGCCAGAAACGACTGGAATCAGGGGTCAAAACCTCATCGGCTAAAATCAACTCGCCAGCACTGTTTTCGCCAAACTCAAATTTTGTGTCAGCAATGATAATCCCGCGCAGGGCCGCATAATCAGCGGCTTTAGTGTAACAGGCAATCGAAACCTTCGCGAGTTTAAGCGCTTTATCGGCCCCCAGCGCAGCGTTGATGGTTGCCGCGGAGACCGGCAGATCATGTTCGCCCAGCTCTGCTTTAGTACTGGGGGTAAACAGAACCTGATCCAGTTTAGAACCATTCTGGTAACCAGCCCGCAGAGGCTGATCATTGACGGTCCCCCGCTGCTGGTACTCCTTCCAGCCGGAGCCTGCCAAATAACCTCTGACAATACATTCAAACGGGATAATTGCGACCTTTTTCACCAGCATTGACCGACCGCGAAGATCCTCTTTGACAGCCTGCAGTGGCTCGGGATACTGATCGACATCGGCCGTAATCAGGTGGTTGCTGTACTCTGAGAGCAGCTCAAACCAGAAAACGGAGATGCTGTTCAAAATCCTCCCCTTATCAGGAATGCCGTTGGGCATCACCACATCAAAAGCACTCAAGCGGTCGGTCGCGACCAAAAGCAACTTATCCCCAAGATCGTAGATATCACGCACTTTACCGCGCTGCGGCTCGGGTAGACCGGGAACCATACTGGCAATCAGTGCCTTGTTTTTGTCATATTTCATCTTTACCTCCAGCATCACTAAAAATTTCATCTGCAAGCAGGATGCTTGCACTACTCCATTATCACTTTCAATTCACTTACATTGAAAGCATTTCTCTAAACACGCAACGCCCCCCATTATTAACTGTTTTCGCTCCGGATTCAAGTACTCTTATTGTGAGTTTTTTATAAAAATTTTCCCCGTCGCTGGCCGGTAAAACGGCCTTCACCCTCATATGAAACCGCTCCGTTGACAATTGTAAAGTTGATTCCCTCGGAAAACTGGTGAGGATTGGCATAGGAAGCCTTGTCCAACAATTGGCTGCGGTTCAGTACAACCAGATCCGCAAAAGCCCCCCGCTCAATCCGCCCGCGGTTTTTTAATTTAAAGGTTGCTGCGGGCAGGGAGGTCATGCGACGGACTGCCTCTTCAATGGATGCCAGTGGAGGACAGCCGTCAACAGCGCCGCAAAGCATTCGCAGGTAGCGGGGCATGGTCCCATAGGCCCGCGGATGCGGATGATCAGCACCCAGCACCCCCCATGGCGCACGCAGGGAGGCATCGCAACCTGGCATAATCCAGTTTTCACTAAAAATGCGATTCAAGTTTTCCTGTGACATCCCGAAAAAAAACGCACCCGTGCGGGCCTGATCGGCATCAATAAACTGGCAGACCAGCTCGCCTGCGCTCACACCCTCGCTTGCGGCGGCCGCTGCCACCGTGCATCCGCTGTAACCGCGTACCAAGTCACTCCACCCGCCTCCGATCATCACCTGCTCCCAATCGCGCCCGCTCTCTTGGTCAAGATACTCAATGATCTGCGCACAAATATCCGCATCGCGCACCCGCCGCAAGATCTCATCATTCCCGCCCTGCTCCGCCCAGGACGGCAGCACAACATCCAATTCCGTCCCCCCTGCAAGGTAGGGATAGCGGTCGGCCTGCAAGTTAACACCCTGCATTCGGGCGCGGTTGAGCTTCTCCAGCACATGATCGATTTTGTGCCAGTTGGATGGACCCGAAGTCTTGAGGTGCGATATCTGTACCTGTACACCAGTGCGGCGGGCAAGCGCGAGAACCTCATCCACTGACTCCTCAAGCGCGTTGCCTTCAGAGCGCATGTGGGTGGCGTAAAAACCGCCACGCTTGGCCACCACAGCGGCCAAGGCCTCAATCTCACTCGACTCCGCATACTTACCAGGCTGATATAGCAGCCCGGTGGAGAGTCCGTGGCAGCCCGTCTCCAGCGCCTCCTCCAGGCGGCGCGCCATCAGCTTGACCTCGTCAGCCTGTGCTGGACGCGGCTCATAGCCGGTCACACCAGCCCGCAGCGTGTTGTGCCCCACCAACTGAACGCTGTTAATGGCAGGCTGAACAGCTTCAAAAAGAGCGCGGTACTCAACCACAGTTGACCAAGTGGGTCCGGGCATCTCGAAGGAATGGAGCATCCCCCCCTTTAAGTTAGGATAATTCTGCGAATTCCAGTCGGAGGGCAGCCGCGCACTACCGAGGCGCGGAACTGCGGAGCCGCCACACTGGCCATTGATCTCTGTGGTAATGCCCTGCGAAAGCTTGCTGGGCGCATCCGGTTCCAACAGAAGATAGGTATCAGAGTGGGAGTGGGCATCAATAAAGCCTGGAGTAACCGTTAATCCGTCCGCGCCAATCCACCGGAGTGTTTCCGCGTCCGCCAAGGAGCGTTCACAGGCAGTAATCCGAGCACCTTCAATGCCAATATCCGCTTTGAAAGCGGGGTTTCCGCTGCCATCAACCACAATGCCGTTTGCTATGATTAAATCAAACATGAGAAGCTCTAAAATATACAGAAATTTCCGAATCTTATCAATGGCCTTATTTCCGCTTTTGACCGAAATTGATAATTATATTTTTGTATAAATATTTTGCTGTTGTATTATGCGCAAGTTTCAACCACAATGTTCGTATCAGCTAGAGGAGATTATCATGCCCGCTATAAAATTAATTTCTGATCCCAAAAACAATAACACTGTTTCGTACGATAACTCTTAACCAGCGCAGCAGAGCCATAACCAAATGAAAGTGATCATAGCCGAAAAGCCCTCTGTAGCACGCGATATCGCATCAGTGCTGCGAATCACCAACAAGAAAACCGGGTTCATCGAAGGCCGTGGTTGCGCTGTCACATGGGCCTTCGGCCATCTAGTGACCCTGCAAGAGCCGGGCGAGTACGACTCCACCCTCAAAAGATGGACGCTGCAATCACTCCCTTTTATCCCAAAGGAGTTCCGGCTGAAACTGATCAATAACCGCGGTATACCCGAACAGTTTGAAGTAATTCAAACCCTCTGCCAGCAGGCCGACGAGATCATCTGCGCCACCGATGCCGGGCGCGAAGGGGAGCTGATCTTCCGCTACATCCTGACGCTCAGCGGCTGCGAGGCGAAGCCGATCCGCCGCCTCTGGCTCAACTCCATGACTCCAGATGCCGTGCTTGAGGCCTTCAAAAACCTCAAGGACGGCCACGAATATGACGCGCTCTATGCAGCCGCGCGCTCACGCAGCGAAGCCGACTGGATTGTGGGGCTGAATGCCACACGCTATTTCACGGTTCGGCACGGACGCACAGGCGGGGGCTCCGACCGCGTGCTCTGGAGCGTGGGGCGTGTGCAGACCCCGGTGCTGGCCATGATCGTCCACCGCGATGACGAGATCCGTAATTTCATGCCCCAGCCCTTTTGGGAGCTGACCACACTCTACCGCGCGGTAACCTTCAAGTACACTGGCGCCCGGTTTGACAAACCTGAGCTGGCGCAAACCCTGCTGGAAAAAATACTTGGGCAGCCCTTTGAGATCACCTCGATTGTCGGCAAAGAAAAACGCGAACAGCCGCCCCAGCTCTTTGACCTCACCACTCTGCAGCGCGAGGCCAACAAAACCTATGGCCTCTCTGCCGCCGACACACTCAAGGCTGCTCAGAGTCTCTATGAATCCAAAAGCATCACCTATCCCCGCACTGACTCGCGCTATCTGAACCAAGATATGAAGCCGCGTATCCCAAAAATCATGGAGCAGCTCAGGGTTGATTGGGCCGCTGAAATCGCGCCACTTAACCTAGCGCGCCTGACTTTTACCAGCCGCATTATTGACGACAAAAAGGTCACTGACCACCATGCCTTGATTCCGACCGGAGTCCCGCCGCGGACACCTAGCACCGACGAACTGAAAATTTACCGCCTGATCACCACCCAATTCATAGCGGCCTTCTACCCACCCTGCGTCAAGAAGATCACAACCGTCAGCGGTGTAAGCAACAGTATCGAATTTGAAGCCAAAGGCACCCAGATCCTGGAGCCGGGGTGGAGCGCCCTCTTTCCTAAGCCCAGCAAAAAAAAGGATGAAGACGAGGACCAACTGCTGCCCGCCTTTGAAAAGGGAGAGGGCGGCCCTCATGCACCAGCGCTGCGCGAAGGCAAGACCAAGCCCCCCTCGCACTTCACTGAAAACTCACTGCTGGGCGCCATGGAGGCCGCCGGCAAACAGGTCGATGACGACGCGCTGCGCGAAGCGCTCAAAGAACGCGGTATCGGAACCCCCGCCACGCGCGCCGCGATCATTGAGACCCTGCTGCAACGCAGCTACATCCAACGCAACAAAAAGCAGATTCTCGCGACTGACATGGGGCGCTGTCTGATTGCCCTGCTGCAGGACCCTCTGCTGAAGTCCCCTGAGATGACTGGCGAGTGGGAGGAGCAACTCAAGAAAATCGAGCGCAATGAGATCCAGTCCACTGATTTCATGGAGAAGATTGCGGAGTATACCCGCAGCCTGATTCTGACCAGCTCGGCTTACCGGATTGACCCCACCCGCTGGGGCAACTGCCCGCTTTGCGGCAGGGAGATTATCCGAGGCAAACGCGCCTTTGGCTGCTCTGGCTGGAGAGAAGGCTGCGGCTTTGTACTGGAGCCGCAGTATGCAGATCTCAAACTCACCCCCCATCAGATCCGAAGCTTGTTGCAGTTGCACATCCTCGCCGAGCCTTTGCAGATCAAAGAGCAGCCGCGTCTGCTGGTGCTCTCGCATATCGGACAGCTGATGGACATTGCCCTGCCATCTGCCGACAAACAAAAAAAATCCTGATCCTCAAGCTAGTATCTGCTTGATCACCGGACACCCCATGCATCGTTGAACGTCCTGGGGATCGCTGGAGGTAGGCGCTGCACACAGCCGCCCAGAGACCAACCAGCACAACCGTCCATCCGTGCGGCGGCAGGGACAAAGGGCCTGTCGCTCAGGAGGACACTTGGTAACATCCCAGCAGGCTGAGCGCTTGCGCTCCCCTGTTTGGTGAGCAGCGGCCAGGACCAACAGTTGAACCATGATGTGAGTGGGCACCTCACGCCACCCCTGCTCATAACTCTGAATGGCGCGGATCGACACCCCCAGCGCCTGCGCCACCGCCGCTTGCGTTAGTCCAGCATTTTTACGGATCAGCTTGACACTATCTGATGCTTTCCAGTTTTTATTTTTTTCGTCACTCTCTTTTTTCATTGGTTGTAACCTCTTGATCGCCTTATAGTATCACGATGTGCCAGCGCAGGTCAACATTGAGGGTTAAAGGCTACGCCGCTAGGGCGCATCTGCGAATCGGTGCAATAATCCACCGTGTAACGGAGGATTTACTTTATTTGCAACATAAGTATGTCCTCCGCTATGCGGTGGACGACAATGATTTTGGAGGTTGTCCGGTAATATGCACCAATTCACAGTTATGTTGCGAAGAGTATTATGTTGCGCACTCTGGTGAATATCAGGGATGGCCCTGTATTTGAGCTTCAAAGTGGATTTTGAAGGAATTTACGCAACATAATGAGCTTTATTGGTGCGCTCGTTGAGAAACTTCATATACGCTCATTCTGGTGCATCAGTTTGGGAACGCTTCTTGCAAGAAAGTGAAAGAAGGACTTGATAGTGGCAAGTCTCTGGTTGCGGGTTGTCGGACAATTGCAGCGCTCCTTCTCAAGACTGTTCAGAAAATCCAGGACAAGATCAGGGCTGGTCATCTGTAATTGCTTCAGCTTCAATGCTGAACCGTTTGCAGAGGTAATTCACAAGCAGTTTTGTGCAGTCGCTGTAGCTTGCGATAGTATTAGGAGATAATCCCTGCTCGGAAGAGAGGTATGAGGTGAAGAAAGTGGAAATTGATAATTTCCGGTGGTTATGAGGGTAAGCGTTTCAGGGCCATCGGGAATCCTAATCTTTTGAATCTGCCAAAGGTCGCCGTTCTATGCAGCCGGAGAGTGCCGGCGGAGACGGACTTGGAGCCTCCGGAGAGAGCTGCGGTTTTTTGACCAGTAATATTCAGCAGATACGTCTGTTTTATCTTTGGCTGGGAGATTTGGCAGACAGTGTCTGCCACATTATTGCAATAGGGCACCTGAACCGACGGCCTGGATACTGACGGAACCGAGTTTGATTATACTGTAGCACGGCTGGTTTCAGGTAATAAAATTGGCGGTAAGAAAATGAATGCTACGTAGAAGATGCGTCAAGGTTGTGATACCTGAGATTAAGTTTCTTCTGGTTGGTGCATACGCAGCGGCAGCACATGGTTATCCACGGGCTTAATTTCAAGTCAGCGTATGCAAATTCTATAGAAATAGAAATTGAGGGTTTGAAAATCAACATTTCCTCCCTAGATGATCTTATCTGCAATAAAAAAGCTTCTGGATGAACTAAAGACATTGCAGATGTCGAAGCACTCGAACTCTTAAGAGAATCAGGAATGCTCAGATGAGTTATTGTATACCTGTTGTGTTTTCACAAATCAATAAGGAAGCTGAATTGCCTGGTTAATTTACCCCCTACTTCGCCACGTAGACCCCCAGCTGTCTAGCAGATGCGGAGAGTGCGGCGATGAGCTGCCAGGCTGCGCTGTGAGCTGGCTGACTCCAGTTTGTGACCGCTTCAATAAAAAACGCGTACTCCCAAGGCTTGCCAGGCAGGGGGCGGCTCTGAATAAAGGTCAAATCAACACCTGCGGCGTCAAAGGGCGACAAGGCATGCAGCAGTGCTCCAGGCCGGTTGTGGAGCACCACGTAGACCAGCGAGCGGATGTTGCCGCTTTCCTCAGCCTTTGCTGGCAGAGGCCTCTTTTTAGTAGAGAGAATTAAAAAGCGGGTTGTGTTCTGATTGCTGGTCTGCATATTGCGCTTCAGGATCTTCAATCCATAGCGTTCAGCCGCCGCTGCGCTGGCCAGAGCCGCGCTGGCTGGCTCATGGGCGACTTTCTCCGCAGATGCCGCAGTGCTGGGCTCCGCGATGCGCTCAACCTGCGGCAGCCATTTGTCAATCTTGACCCGGCACTGTCCCAGCGCTTGGGGGTGACTGTAGAGACGCTCGATATCTTCCAAATGCCGAAGTTTCGGATGCGCCATCAGGTGGTGTTTGATCGGCATCGAGATGCTTTCAAGAATGAAGAGCTCCGGGTGCTCGGCCAGCAGATCCAGCGTCTGGGTGACAGGTCCCTCACTCGAGTTTTCAACTGGGAGCAGGGCGGTCATGCATCCGCGCCGGTTTTTGCCAGCTTCCAGCTGCGCAAACAGGTCGTGGTGCGATACGCACGGCGTCAGCTCACTCGAATCGCCAAAGCATCGCCGCGCCGCATCATGTGAATGGGTGCCTTCCGGCCCCAGGTAAAGAATAGATGACATTTTTCCTCGCTTGTTGTTAGTTATGATAATTTTTTCTCGCTATGCGCTTTGCCATTTTATTTGTTGCTTTCAGCATGCCCGCTATGCGGTGGACGCCCATTTTTCACCTCTAAGATTTTTCACCTCAAAAACAACGTAGCGCGTTCATTCCACTCCGACAAAGTTAACGACAAAGTTTGCGACAAAGTTTACGCTTGCGCCGGGAGGTCGTTCGCGGGGCGCGGTGGAGGCCGTGCCCTACCGCTGCGGTCGACGATGCTGTGCGACGATGTTGGTGGACGATTGAGATCATGCGGGGGCTCGTCAACCAACATCGTCGCCGCTATCGTCAACCGAAGGCGCAGCCGACCTCCGTAGGTCCGGTTTTTAACCGGACAGTCCGATTAGAAAATAAAATTGGAATAAACAGCGTCAACCCTCGCCTTTGTGTTTCCTTGTGTCCTTTGTGGTTTCGGATAAAATTTGGTTGCGGCTATGCTGCGCCAGCTCGATCCACGGCTGGATCTGATCCAGAAAATCCTTGAAGGTGGATGACTCCAGCTGCTGGGCAGCATCACTGAAAGCGTTCACAGGGTCAGGATGGGCTTCAATCAGCAGGCCATCCGCGCCGGCCGCAATTGCCGCGCATGCCAACGGCAGGACCAGCGAACGCACACCTGCCGCATGACTGGGATCAACCATTACAGGCAGGTGGGTCAGTTGCTTGGCAACTGCCACTGCTCCAATGTCGAGCAGGTTGCGGGTGGTTGTATCGAATGACCGCAGCCCGCGCTCACACAGGATCACATCCGGGCAGCCGTTGACAATCAGGTATTCGGCGGCTGTCAGCCACTCCTCAATAGTGCTGGCCATCCCGCGCTTGAGCAGCACCGGCTTGCCGGCTTTGGCAATGTGTTCCAGCAGATCGTAGTTCTGGGCGTTGCGCGCCCCCACCTGGTAGATGTCGGTGATTTCATGTAGGATTTCGATCTGAGCCGCTCCAGGCACCTCTGAGACATAGGCCACATTGAACTCCTGTTTAATATCACGCATGATTTTCACCCCGTCGAGCTTCAACCCCTGAAAATCGTAGGGGGAGGTTCTGGGTTTGAATGGCATGGCACGAATGAGCTCAACCTTGCAGGCTGTCAGATCAGCGACCGCAGTGCGGAACTGATCGTACGACTCAATCGCGCAGGGGCCGGCAATCACTGGTATGCCGCCGCAGCCGATGCGGGTGTTTTTAACGGTTATACAGGTGTCCTTGGGGTGATACTCGCGTGAAACCAGTTTGAACTTACGTTGCACAGGAAAGACCGATTCAACTGCCGGAAGAGTTTTGAGTACTTCCAGCGAGCGGTTGCTCAGCTCATCGCCAATACAGGCCAGAACTGTTTGCTTCACGCCGCGAATAATGCGCGGTTGATAGCGCAACGAGCAGACCAGCTCGCTGATGGTCTGGATGTCGGTCTCCGTTGCATGGGCTTTTAATACAATAATCATAACTTACTCTCTTTCGTTTTGTTCGCGCTATTTATGCAAAAAAAAAGAACCGCACGTCCTGCTGGACACGCGGTTCTAAATAAAGTCTCTCCCGTTTTACTGCATCAGTTAGCGGGTCGACCTGAACCGTGTGTCAGGCAACCTAAAGAAGCTAAAGTAATAAAATGCGCAGTAATTGGTCATGTGGCACTATTAAACACTAAAACGCGCCCTAATGTCAAGCGCAACCGCTAGGTTTTCAGAAATTGCTGCTCTGAACTCTGAACTGCTTGACAAGGGGCGATCACAGGCATATACTTCTGATAATCATCTGGAAAGTAATGTCATGCAACACGAATCACCCCAGCCTAATCAGCGTGAACCAAGATTGCTGCGCGTCAGTGCTGCGACCCTGAATGCGCTTCGCAACTACATCGACGAACAGCGATCATTGGAGAGCTTCGGCACTGATGCCTGCGTGTGTGAGCCAGCCGCCGAACTCACTGCTTACGTTGCGCGCCGCGGTGCTCCGTTTTCGCGGCGGCTGCTGGAATTCATCCGCAAGAGCGGATATGGAGAGGTTGAAATCTACAAGCGCGCGCATGTTGACCGCAAACTCTTTTCCAAAATCCGCAGTGAACTGGATTATCAACCCAAAAAAGCAACTGTGATCGCCTTTGCGCTGGCCCTGCGCCTCTCGCTGGCAGAGACGCGTGAGCTACTCGTCTCCGCCGGGTTCGCGCTCTCAGGCAGCGCCCCCTTTGATTTGATCGTCCGCTACTTCATTGAACGTGGAGAGTATGATCTTTTTCTGATCAATGACGCTTTGTACGCCTTTGATCAGCCGCTGCTCATGATGTGAGCAGGTGAAAATGTCGCCTGCCAGGCGACACCTCTGACTTCAGTGTATGGTATGTTACTCTTGTTTTCACGAATGGGTCGTGAAATAAATGCGCAACATCTAGCAAGGAGAATGAGATGAACAACGAAACAAGCAACCAGAGCGAAATGCAAAACAACTCCCATGAGGAGCAAATAACGCGCACCTATCGTCCGCGTCTCTCGTTTTATCATGCCAACAACAAGGGGAGCGGCAGCGCGGCGCAATTTGAACTTGTGCCAGCCTGCGGCGATCGGGATGGCGTGATTTATCTGACCCTGGCGCAACAGAAGAGCGTTGCCACAGGATCAGTTGAACAGGGCAATCGTCAATACGCGACGTTTGACTGGCAGAACCGTGTCACAGTGAAGCTTAACTTCAGTGACATCTGTCAGATGCTGCAGGTCTTCCGCGGAGCGGCCACAACCATTGCGGAGGGCAAGGGTCTCTATCACAGCAGCCATAACACAACCACGATCATCAACTTGACGCGCCAGGCCGACCCCTATCCAGGCCTAGCACTGGAAGTCTCACGCCGGAACAAGAGCGAATCTGAAGCGCCGAATCGCGTACGCATCATGCTTAACAGTGCGGAGGCGTTTGGAGTGGGTGCTGTGCTGGAGCAGAGCCTGGGTGTAATTGCGTTCGGGATTCCGAAAGAGCCCTTCAGCGAATTTACACCGCCGCGGCCGGAGGGCTGAATTGCGGACAGAAATTATCTCCTGCAAAGGTGCAAAAAGGGAGTTGCTTACGCGACGGTGACCTTCTTTTCACTGGCCCAGAGGCCATGAATGTTGCAATAAGCGGTGGCGTACAGGGTTCCTGATTTTGCCAGCATGGCACAGATCGAGACCAGACTGCATGTTTTGGCTGGGCCTGTATCCGGTCCTGCTGCGGATTCAGCATGTGCGCTGAACTCGCAACGTGTGATTTCAATCGAGGTTTTCGCTCCTTCCGGCACATAGTGCAGGGCGATCCAGGCTATGTGATGGTTGGTGGTGTTGGGGTGGGCAATCTCTTTGCCCACGCTGATTTTTATGATTGCGCAATCACCAGCGGTGACTTGATCATTACACTCAATGACTGGCACATGCTTTTCGTTTTTCCAGTCGGCGGTTTTTACAAATTCTGACAACATAGTTTGGTTCCTTTTAGGTTTGTTTTTTAATATATAAATTTTACTATAATATCGCATCTTTTGGAAGCGTAATAATTTTGAACGGCCCTTGGCTAAATGTCAGTCCTTCGGTTATAATTTTTTTCAACTACCGGCTTGACGCGTATGTCACAAGGTGATATTGTATGCGCTTTTAAAAGAAGGGGACGAAATTGCAAGAATCACATACCCGAAGTCTAGTAAAGGCTATCAGCTGGCGCGTGACAGCCAGTCTCACGACGACCCTCATAACCTATTTTGTCACGGGTTCCCTTAAATCCGCGTTTTCGATCGGAGCTTTTGATTTTTTTATTAAATTCGCGCTCTATTACCTGCATGAGCGGGTTTGGGTCAAGATACCGCTGGGACAGGGCGAATATCTGCCAGAGTATGAGATTTAACACTGCCGCAGCAACCAGGGAGGAATTTGCTATTTCAACCAAGATACAAATGAACGAGTATGAGAATTTAGCAGCATACGAGGTGCTCTCAAGGTTCATCAACGCCTACCAGGGTAAGATTGTATTGGCATCCAGCCTAGGCGCTGAAGACCAAGTTCTAACTCACATGCTACGGCAGATTGATCCGCGGATTGAGATCTTCACGATTGACACTGGTCGACTCTACCCTGAAACACTGCAACTGCTGGAGGAGACACAGAGACAATACAACTTCCGCTATAAGATTTATCGACCGCAGCAAGACAGTGTGAAAACGGGCGTGGAAAAAAATGACCGTGATACGATTTACGAATCGATTGCGAACCGGAGAGCGTGCTGCCATATGCTCAAAATCGAGCCGCTTCAGCGGGCACTGCAAGGGGCAGGCGCCTGGATCACCGGCTTGCGGCGCGAACAGTCGGCAACCAGAGAAGCTCTCTCAGTCGTGACAATCGACGCTGCGCATAGCGGGATCTACAAGATTTCGCCGCTGGCCAACTGGCATGAGCAGGAGGTATGGGATTACATTCAAGAGCATGATGTTCCTTATAACAAGCTACACGACCAAGGGTATCCCAGTATTGGCTGCGCAACATGCACACGGGCGGTCAAACCGGGCGAGGACATCCGCGCAGGTCGATGGTGGTGGGAGAGTGCAGAGCACAAAGAGTGCGGGCTTCATCGGCCGGGGTGAAGCTGGATGGAAGAGAGCTGGCTCGCAGCGCAGCTGAGGTGCGAGACAACGATGGGGTAACTTGACGGTGCGTTGAATCGGAGTCCGGGTCAGTAAGCAATGACACCAAGTCGCCAGGTCACCAAGTCACCAGATCAAAAAAAGCTTGCGTCTGGGTTGCGGAGCAACCCGCAAGAGATGAGCCGGAGGTCAGAGGTCATTTTGCCGGGCATTCTGAATGCTGAATCCTGAATCCTGCATTCAGACTACTTGAACAGCAAGAAACAAAGAGGTGCGAAGATGGGACAATATAAATTAAGCCAATTAAGGCAGTTAGAGGCCGAGAGCATTCACATTCTGCGGGATGCTGTCAGCCAGTTTGAGAACCCGGTGATGCTGTACTCCATTGGCAAGGACTCCTCGGTCATGGTGAGGCTAGCCCAGAAAGCGTTCTATCCAGGACGGGTGCCCTTCAATCTGCTGCACATCAACTCCACCTGGAAGTTTAGAGAGATGATCGAGTTCCGGGACGCGTTCTGCGCGGAGCAGAACCTGGATCTGCTGGTCCATTATAATAAAGAGGGGTTTGAAGCCAAGGTTAATCCCTTTGATTACGGCTCACGCAAATACACGGACATCATGAAAACCCAGGCCCTGCTGCAAGCCCTGGATAATGGTCGCTACGACTGTGCCTTCGGGGGCGCCCGCCGGGATGAGGAGAAGAGCCGGGCCAAAGAGCGCATCTATTCATTCAGGGATAAACACCATCAGTGGGATCCCAAGAACCAGCGCCCTGAGCTATGGGGGCACTACAACGGAAAAATCAATCCAGGGGAGAGTGTGCGCTGCTTCCCGATCTCCAACTGGACCGAGCTGGATGTGTGGCAGTACATCCGACTGGAAGGAATTCCCATTGTGCCGCTCTACTTTGCCAAGAAGCGCCCAGTGATTGAGCGTGACGGACAGTGGATCATGGTGGATGATGATCGGATGCGGCTTGAAGAGGGCGAAACGCCCCAAAACCGTATGGTGCGTTTTCGCACACTCGGCTGCTACCCCCTGACCGGGGCGATTGAAAGTGAGGCCGACACGATTGAAAAAATTGTGGCGGAAATGATGGAAACCAGAGACAGCGAACGCTCCACAAGGGTGATCGACCACGATGGCGACTCTTCAATGGAGCAGAAAAAACGCGAGGGATACTTTTGAGTTAGGGAGCCATAGAATGGATATAGACAATTTTTTAAATCAGCATGAAAACAAAGGCCTCCTGCGGTTTCTGACATCAGGATCGGTTGATGACGGCAAGTCAACTTTGATCGGACGGCTGTTGTATGACAGTAAAATGATTTATGAGGATCAACTTGCGAAACTCAAAGAGGAGAGCAAGAAGAGCGGCAACAAAGATGTGAAGGAGATCGATTACTCCCTGCTGCTTGATGGCTTGAAAGCAGAGCGTGAACAGGGCATCACCATTGATGTGGCCTACCGCTACTTCTCGACTCCGAACCGCAAGTTCATTATCGCGGACACCCCTGGCCATGAGCAGTACACCCGCAACATGGCCACCGGAGCATCCACCGCGGATCTGGCCATTATCTTGATTGATGCCCGCAAAGGGGTGATTACCCAGACCCGACGGCACGCCTTTATCAACTCCCTGCTGGGCATCAAACATGTGATTGTGGCAGTCAATAAAATGGATTTGGTTGATTACAACGAACAGATCTTCCTTGATATCATGCAGGAGTTCAATCAATTCACAGAGCAGCTTGATAAGCAGCATAAATACTTTATCCCGCTCTCGGCGCTCAAGGGCGATAATGTGGTCCAGCGATCAGATCAAACCGAGTGGTATAAGGGTCTGACCCTGCTGGAGACGTTGGAGACCGTGAATGTGGCGAGCACTCGCAATTTCCGGGATTTCCGATTTCCAGTGCAGTGGGTGAACCGCCCCAATCTCGACTTCCGCGGGTTCTCTGGCACAATTGTCTCGGGGGTGGTGAAACAGGGCGACGCAGTGATCGCACTCCCCTCCCGCCGCGCGAGCCGAGTTCAGCGGATTGTGACTGCTGATGGCGATCTGGCAGAGGCCTTCGCGCCCCAGGCGGTGACGCTGGTGCTGGAAGATGAGATTGATATCTCCAGCGGAGAGATGATTGTGCATGCCTCCAATGTGCCGGCAGTGGCCAACAGCTTTGAAGCCTATGTGGTCTGGATGGATGAAAAGGAGCTCAAGCCATCAGACACATTCCTGATTCGTCACGCTGGTCGAACCACCAAGGCGCGTATTGACACGCTGAAATATCAGGTGGATGTCAACACCCTCCAGAAGGGCAAAACAGGTGCTCTGCGACTCAATGAAATCGGGAACATAAGCATATCAACCACGCGGCCTCTGTTTTTTGACTCCTACTCAAAAAACCGCGAAACCGGCAGCTTTGTTCTGATTGACCCTGTCACCAATCATACGGCAGCAGCAGGCATGATTGTGGACGCCCTGTTTGATGACTATACCGCAGGTGGTGATGAGAGTGAGGAGAGCCGGATTGAGAGCCAAGTTGAGAAACGCGAATTTCTGTGGGATACCGGCCTGGTGACACCGCTCGACCGCGCCAGACGCAACCATCACCGAGGCAAAACGGTGCTGTTAACCGGTGCCACAGGCACTTGCAAGCGCGAGGTTGCTAAAAAACTGGAGAAGCGGTTGTTTGACAGCAACCTGCAGGCTTACTATCTGGGGCCTGGCAATGTCCAAAGCGGACTAGACTGCGATATCCCTCGGGATTTCGCCACCCGCGATGAACATGTGCGGCGACTCGGAGAGCTGGCGCGCATCATCACCGACAGCGGCCAGATATTCATCACCATTGATGATGGGGCAGGCGACTATGATATTGAGAAGCTCAAGCGGCTCTGCTACCCGAATGAGCTGTTTGTCGTTACAGTGGGCGAATCGCTCTTCAAAGATTTTGAGGCTGATGTACACCTCCAAGAGCAGAGCCTTGAAAGTGCTGTTGATGAGATCATGCAAATTCTCTCAGAAAATAGTATCATTCCCGACTATTGCATCTAAAGCAGCTTTTTGCCGCAACCAAATTAAGCTTGCGAAGTGTATAAAAGCCTTCGCTCTCATGGAAACGTTTATGGTTAAGAGCCCGCAGCTCTGCGAGAAATGTTTTTAAGGTAAAAAATCTTAGAGGTAAAAAATGTGGGAAACCTAGGAACGTCGAGTACCAGCTTTGCGCCTTTGAGTCTTTGCTTGGGAAACTCTGAAAAGATTCTGAGAACTCTGCATGGCACGCCGTAGCCTTGGCGTAGGAGAGTGCCTCTGTAAGAGATAAAAAATTGGTTGCGACGATGCTGCGCTAGGTTCTCTTGTGCCTCTGTGAGAGATAAAAACGTGCATAAAAAGCACAGATTTAGGGATGAAAGGAAGTTTTATGCAGGATAAAGAAGAGCTAACACAGGCGGAAAAAGATAAACTGAAATATGGATTTGACTTTGATTTCAAAGCCATTGCCGAACGCCCGCTGGAAGATATTCCACCAGGCGAGCTGGTGATGTACAAGTGGTCAGGGGTTTATCAACAACTCCAGAAAGGCTTTTTTATGCTTCGTCTCAGGATACCGGGCGGTCTTTTAAAATCAACACAACTCAGAACGGCCGGCACTCTGGCGGAAAAGCATGCGAACAGCCAGCTTTGCGTGACAACACGGCAGTGCTTGCAGTTTCACTGGGTACGCAAAGAGGATCTCTATAAAATCATGGAGGGCATGGCATCAGTCGGCATCTTAAGCAAGAATGCCTGCGGCGACGTGACACGCAATGTGGTGACCTGCCCTTTGGCGGGTGTATGTGAACATGAGGTGACTGATACCACGGCCATGCTTAACGCGATCGCGAATGATCCTGAGATGCTGGATTATTCACGCAATCTGCCGCGCAAACACAAGATCAGCGTGGCTGGCTGCGGGCGGGCCTGCGGTCTGACCCTGATGAACTGCCAGGGATGGTATCCTTATAACGAAGATGGCGCGGTTTTCTGGAAATTTCACGCTGGTGGCGGATTAGGTGCCAAGGCGTTCATGGCCAAAGCGATTTTTGAGAGGGTTCCAAGCGACCTCGTGGTGGCAGTTGCCAAGGCCTCCTGCGAGGTATTCAACCGCCTGGGCAACCGCCAGAGCAGGACACGGGCGCGATTGAAGTTTCTGGTGTATGATCTGGGAGCAGAGGGATATGCGACTGAGGTTATGAAAGTTCTCAGAGAGCGGGAGGTCTCCGGCCTGGAGAGGGTTGTCGTTGGTGAGCATGGTGTCGCTGTTGCAAAGAGCTATCTCCGTGGGCAGAGCACTCTGACGCAAAAGGTTCCCGGCTTAAATGTGATTCGCGTCATGCTCAAACGCGGCGAGTTCACCAGCGGCGATGCCGCGCGCTTAGCAAAGCTGGCTGAGCAGCATGGTGATGGTACAGTGGCACTCACCGCACGGCAGAACCTTGTGTTTCACAATGTGCCGGATGTCTCCAAGCAGAAGCTGACCGCCGAGCTGAAAGAGTCTGGTTATTATTTGGAAGGCTTTGAACAGGTTCCTGACATGGTGGCGTGTGTGGGCTCAACTGTGTGCAATCTGGCTGTGACCGATACAACTGTTACCTATCGAAACCTGATGGATGCACTGACCAGCGATGAGCGCTGGTGGAAGGACATAGGGTATCTGCTGATTCATATCAATGGATGTCCCAACTCATGCGGCCACCAGGCAATTGCGGATATCGGACTACGAGGTATGCGTAAAAAAACAGATGCCGGGCTGGAAGAGGGTTACACAATATTCGTGGGAGGAACCATGATGGGCGAAGGCTGCGCTGCAGTACCGCTCTGCAACGTTTCCGGGAACCTGGTTGCATCAGTGGTGAAAGCGATCCTCAACATCTATCTGGAGCACCGCCACAGCGCTGCTGAACCTTTCAGTGAATTTGCCCGACGCTTTGGTGTCACGCGTTTCAAGGAGGGGTTGAGGGGTTGAAAGAGGTTGACACCATCGGGTAATACGCGGACCGAAGTTGTAGGGCGCGGGCCGTGAACGCGCCGGCAAAGCGACAGTGTAGTGCAATGCGAGCCGCCAGCGTTCAGAAGGCGCTCCACAAACGAGCCCCCGGCTGTCACGGCCCGCAGCTACAATGCTTTGCAGGGCGGATTACAAGCTGTTTGTAAGAGTTGTCGCTCGATGTCGCTCATAGAGCGACTACTACACATGCGCTGCACTTTGAAATGTAAGCCGTCATGCAATCCTTGCCATTCGGTGTAGTAGCCGCTCTATGAGCGGCATCGGTTAACGATGCCGCAACCTCCCTTGACAAGGATTGTGATTAGGATGTGCATCCCTCCTAATCACAATCTTAATCGTAATCTTAATCAAAAAACGGTGGTTCTTGGTGATGCCAATTAGTGATAAACCACTAAAAAATCAAGTTCTAGGTAAGTCAGAGCGGCTTAATCTCAAAGTGATGGACAACCGGCTTGCGCAGAGCGTTGATCTGTGTCTCGAAATCCGCGATCTGTTTGTCCAGCTCAGCCAATTTCGGATCAGCGGGGTTCTTGAGTTGAACATTGCGCCAGCGATTAAAGTAAACTTCGTTTTTCTCGAAAACCAGCCCCAGCAATTTATCGGCCTGCGCGGTCGCCGGTGTGGCAAACTCGGCTAGATTGGCGCAGACCTTGCCCTTGGCTGAAGTGAGCGTTGTAATGGTTTTGCCGTCGATCAGCAGTTCATACTCGCCGTCTGCCAAACCTTTCATATAGAGCGGGTAACAATTAAGATCGCAGGTGATTGGGGCCAGCTTGAGGGCGTTGAGGGCCCGTTTATCAACTGGCATGGGCAGGGCTGCGTCCAGACGGTCGAAAGAGAGAGTTTTGTTTTGATAGGAAACATTGGAGATAGCGCAATTTTCCGCCGCCACTTTTTTGCGGAAGTTATACCAGCGGGCGGAGAGATCAATGGCTGCTGAGGAGACCAGCGCCGGAGCATGGAGCTGCTTGAGAATGGTCCAAGCCATGACTGTGTGCCCGCAGGGGCCGGGGTGTACTGCGTCGCCTTCGCCGAAGGCTTTGGTTTGTGCTTCCTCACGCCGGGAGATGACATTCATGTAGGGGTCGAACTGGTCAACATACTCGGCGCCCTCGGCAACGGCGATCTCTTTGAGAACGTCCGAGAATTGGCGCAGCGAGAGGTTGCGCTCATCCTCCTGAGGGTTTTTCTTCATATCCTCTATGGGCTGGGATGTGAGTAACGCCACCCGTGCTCCACTCTTTTTAAGGGTGCGCACAAGCTCCTCCTGGCTCCGTTTGTGGGCGCGCAAGACATCATCAGGGCCGGGGGCCTTACAATGCACGTCGTTCATACCAAACTTGATGGTCACAGCTGTGGGTTGGAGCGGTAGCACGTCGCGCTGGAGTCCTGTGTGGACCGCCTCGACAACCAGCTTGTCCAGAATCTCGCCGGTGGCTGCAAAGAGCGCTTTCTCATCAGTTGAAAAACGTTTGCGCAGCCAGGCGGTGTCGCCGCCCCAGCCAGTGTTGCGAAAGCTCAAGGTATACTCCGGGAAGCGGGTCAAGGTGTAGACCTCAATATAGGTGGTGTAGAGCTTCTGCTGGGTGATGCTGTCTCCCAGAAAAACAACGCGGTCGTTGTCCCGGATAAAAAAATCTTTGCTATTGGTGTCGTTTTTGAGCGCGCAGCCGCCGCATTTGCCAGCAGCAGTGGCGGTCAGGGCCAGTGCTAGAATTAAAACGGCAGCAGTTTTTAAGTGTTTCATAATAGTTCCTTCTCAAGGTTTATAATGGGTACCAGTTAACACCTTTGCCGCTTGAATGTCAAGCGGGAGATAAAAATATTTCCAGCGATTTATTTGAGAAATCATTGCGGTAAAACGGCCACACTGAAAACCTCATTCTTTATTTTTATTTTTTACTCATTGAGATTGCTTTTTAGAGACGCGTAATTTATACTTTTGTTGATTTATGAGTATTCTTTTCAGATATGTGCTTAAAGAATTCCTAACACCGTTGTGCTATTGCCTGGCGGGGTTTCTGGGTATCTATGTTATTTTCGAGCTATTTGAGTCTTTCAACCGCATTTCTGAGAACAAGCCTCCGGTTTTGCAGGTGATAGAGTTTTTCGCGGGTTATGTCTCCCCCTATCTCCAGTGGATCATTCCCGCTGCCTTGCTACTGGCCACCCTTTACACACTCTGGAACTTCTGCCGTCACTCGGAGATTACCGCCATGCGCGCCAGCGGAATCGGGTTCAGTGTGATTGTAAGCCCGCTCTTTGTAACCGCTGCCTGCCTGATGATCTTCGTGGGCTTGATCAATGAATTCTATGCCCCGCACGCGGCCGAGAAAGCAAAGGCTCTCAGGGATGCGAAGTTCACGTCCATCACCTCTGACATTAGAAATAACGTTCCCTTCTATAATCGCGGCGCAAACCGCATCTGGCGCATCCATAAGATGGACACCCAGCAGCCGCATCTGCTGGAGGGGGTACTGATTTCGTTTGACCGCCCGGACGGCAGTAGCGCCTATGACATCACCTGCCGGAAAGCGGAGTATCTGGACGGAATGTGGTGGTTTTTCTATCCCCAGTACCAGTACTTTGACGAACTGAACAACCCCATTGAAAACCCTCACCCCGAATTGGCCAAGCTGGTGATCCGCGCTTTCCCAGAGCTGACGGAAACTCCGGAGGACTTTGTTCTGATGAATAAACCCTGGGAGTTTTATACTATCCGCAACATGATTCGCCATCTCCGTGAAAATCCGGACCTGAATCCAAAAGAGGTGGCCTCCAAAAAATATGACATCCACTCCAAGCTGGCGGTCCCTTTCTCCTGCTTGATTATCACCTTATTCGCCATCCCAGCGGGCGTGGCCACCAGCCGGCAGAGCGTTTTCAAGGGTGTGATCATTGCCATCTCAATGTTTATGAGTTTTTACGCTGCCAACATCGGGTGTATGATTCTCGCCAAGAATGCGTTGATGCCAGTGATTCTGGCAGCTTGGCTTCCCAACCTAATCTTCCTCATCACCGGACTGGTGCTCTTCCATCACCACCGGTGAGGATTATGACGGATCAAGCTGGAGCGGCCAGTGGTTGGCGTAGACGGGCCAAAAAAGCGCTGCAAGCATTTATTTCCGTGTTTCTTAAGTTTCTAATTGCATACAGCCGTACGCATGCGTTATAGTGAACGCATATCAATGGTTGAACTCGGTGTCTGCTGGGTCTATCTGACAAAATCTATGTGCTGTTATGAAAAAAAACGATACAATAAGTAATGCGAGTGACGGGACGCTGGTTATCACTGACAGCGACAATCAGCAATGTCTGCGGGTCAGAAAAACAAAGCTTCTGATTATCAGTGGGCCGCTACAGGGCCGCGAATTTTTTGTAAACCGTGATGTTTTCACGATCGGCTCTGGCACCCATAACGATCTTAGGATTGATGATTCGACTGTCTCCAAGTGCCACTGCGAGATTGTTGTGGACGAGAGCGGCTATCAGATCAAGGATCTGCGCAGCACCAATGGAACACAGGTCCAGGGTGTCAGGGTGGAGTCCGCCCATCTGGCCCCAGGTTCTGAGATCAAAATCGGCAAGGTGCGTATCATTTTCTGCCCATTGCAGGACTCCAGTGATATTCCGCTCTCACGCAACGAGGCCTTTGGCCAGATGCTCGGACGCTCTGTGCCGATGCGGCGGATCTTCTACCTGGCTGAAACCTACTCCCCAACCGATGCGACCATCATGATCACCGGCGAGACCGGCACAGGCAAAGAGATTCTGGCGGAGGAGATCCATAACCACTCCAGCCGCCGTGACAAGCAATTTATTGTGATCGATTGCGCGGCCATCTCCAAGGAGCTGATCGAAAGCGAACTTTTCGGGCATGTCAAAGGCTCCTTCACCAGCGCCAACGCCGACCGTCAGGGCGCCTTCGAACTGGCTGATGGCGGAACTGTCTTTCTGGACGAAATCGGCGACCTCTCCCCGGACTTGCAGCCTAAGCTGCTGCGGGTGGTTGAAAAACGTGAAATCCGTCGGGTGGGCTGCAACAAGGTGCGCAAGATCAATGTGCGCATTATCAGCGCCACCAACCGTAATCTGGCCACCGAGGTGAATGAGAACCGCTTCCGCGAAGATCTCTTCTACCGCCTTTCGGTGGTGCATCTGGAGCTGCCCGCTCTGCGGCACCGCCGTGATGACGTGCCGCTGCTGATCAAACATTTTCTGACTGATCTGCATGGCGAAGGCGCAGTGGAGCAGGTCGCTGATTTTGACCGGGCTATGGATATCCTCAAGCGGCATGAGTGGCCGGGCAATGTACGCGAGCTACGCAATCTGATTGAGCTGGCGTTCTACAGCGAGCGGCGGCCAGTGGATCTGAGCGCCTTCTTGAGCTTGGGCCACCTGCGCGCCGGACTATCCGCGTCCGTCAGCGAGCCAGAGGTCAACTTCGATACCGATAAACCATTTAAAGATGCCAAAAGCGAATTGATCGAAGATTTTGAGCGGAGCTACCTGAAAGATTTGCTCGAACGCAACAAAGACAATATCTCCCGTTCCGCCAGAGAGGCTGGTATTGAACGGGCCTACCTGCAGCGGCTTGTCCGCAAGTATGGTCTGCGTGATTAAGAGTTATCTCTCACAGAGGAACAGAGTTCTTAGAGAAATATGCTTTTGCTCTCTGTGTTCTCTGCGACTCTATGAGAGCTAAAAAACGGGTGTAAAAAAACACGAAAATTAGTGATAGTAGTACGGAGGTCTTAAACATGAAAACAATCACTGTCCAAACCAGCGCACACGCGCAGATGGTCGATATAACCCGCAATGTTACGGAGGTGCTGGCCGAGATGGGAGTCGAGGACGGCATTGTGACCATTTTTACGCCACACACCACCTGCGGTTTGACCATCAATGAAAACACCGATCCGCATGTGACGCGCGATTTGCTCAAACAGCTTGATGAGATGGTGCCTTGGCGGCAGCCCTTTTATTTGCACAGCGAAGGCAACTCAGCCGCGCACATCAAAGCCTCAATGATCGGTTCCTCGCTAACTCTGATCGCTGAGTGGGGCGCGCTGCGGCTGGGCCAATGGCAGGGAATCTACCTCTGCGAGTTTGACGGCCCCCGCACCCGGTCAGTGTATGTGAAGTGAATGACACGAATGCTCTTAAAAGTGATCTTATCTATTCGCGGAGATTCGTACTACTATCATTCATATTCTTGTTTTTTGTGCACGTTTTTAATCTCTCACAGAGGCACAGAGAACACAGAGAGTAGCTGAACTTTTCGCAGCACTGAGAGAATATTTTAAGGTGAAAAATCTTAGAGGTGAAAAATGTGGAAAACTGGGAACGTCGAGCACGAACTTTACGCCTTTGAGTCTTTGCTGGTGGAAACTCTGAAACAACTCTGAGAACTCTGTGCCTCTGTGAGAGATAAAGAATTGGTTGCGGCTATGCTGCGCTAGGTTATTCGTAGTTAAAAATAGGCCGGGCGCACCCTTTTCGCATTTTTAGTATGTTTCGTAGTTAAAAATCTTCGTGTTCTTCGTACCTTCGTGGTGAAAAAACGTTCACAAAAGTAATTTGATTGCCTGATGGGCTTGATGGGTCCGGTTTCCAACCGGACATGTCCGATTAGAAATCGGACCTACGTTGCTCCCGTGCCAGAGACGCGACCTTTTCACTTTAGAGCTTCTGCACTCCGCGTCCAGCGCGCGGACCTAGGCCCTTACCGGACACTTCGGCCTTGTCCAGCACGCTTGAGAGTGCATTTTGCAGATCTACCGCAAGATATCGAATTGCGATGGATTAATTAAAGAACCTTCACAATCTTGTAGAAGGGGGTGCAATGGCTGGGTGAGAACTCAAACTCTCGAATCCCCGTATCACTTCTTTTTATCAAAGCCATTGGCTTTAATGATTCTCAAGAGTGCCACCTTGAGCGGTAATGTTTCGGGCACAACCGCATTGCGTGTCAGTACATCGCAGCCTCTCTTCAATGCGAGGACATCGCTCTTCTTGGATTGAATGGCAGCACTATCCAGGGCATCCAACTCGGCAATGTAGGCTTTGGAGAGCTCGTCCACAATCTTCATGTATTTGTCGGCACTCTCGTAGGAGATGATCTCCAGCATCTGATCCAGCGCGCGCTTTTTATTTATATCATCAGGATTCGCCTTGGCAAAGAGCTCGCTGGCGGTCTTCTGACGCAGTGCTAAGACATCCACCTGATTGACTGCTGGTCCACCATGAGTTGTGTTGTCATAACGTGAGGGAATCTCGCGTATCCAGATATTGCGGAAGCGGGTCGGATTGCCGTGGTCCTGCAAGGAGAGCGGCAGCTTTGTTGGATGCGGCGCCAGAGGGCGGCGGCGACAGTGAGTTGTAAGCCCCTCCATTTCCCAGTGGTCCTGCGTCAGAACACCGTTGTGCAACACCGTAAACGACCCGGGGTATTTCAGTTTGTCACCATCCCAAATTGGCTGATGAAAGATGATGTCATACGTCTGCCACTCACCTGGGGCGCGGCTGGCATTGACCAGCGGCGGGTTCTCGCCATAAACCGCTGAGGCTTGACCATCCGCATAGTTGGGATTTTTGTTCGACCCATCTGGCAGCAACTCCGTTTCATAGGAGTCCAGAATCTGGATCTCATAGCTGTTCATCGGAAAAACCCCGCTGTTGCCGCGCCCCTGCCCTGAGCCTTTAACCTCCTTAGGAGATGCCCATTCAATGTGTAACTGACAATCACCAAAGGCCGCTTTGGTTTTGATGCCTCCGCTTCCACCGACCGCCTCCATTGCACCGTCCCCAAGTAGTTTCCAGGGTGCCGGTCCTCCCCCTTGTTTGGCGGACTCCCACGCATCCAGGTTGCTTCCATCAAAAAGAACAACCGCATCTGAGGGAGGCCGGCCAGGTTCAGCCGTGACCTTGGCCGGAGGCGGACGATTCATATCATGCACGGCCCAGGCGTGCGTTGCATCCGGGGTATCCCCATACAGCCCAGCCATGGAAACGATTGCCCCCATGCAACACGCACTCCAAAGCCCCAACTTACAAATGTCCATCCTTAAGCTCCTCCTTTTTAGTCGCTTAAGCGACTAAAAAAATCAATTAATTGTTCTTTAAAAAGTTGCCTATCTAACGTTAACTCATTGCTGTGAATGTATTTGCACCTACCGCTTGACCTGCAAACTTCATCAAAGTTGAAATCTTCTCACATGCCTGTAGCAAAATGCCGCTCGTACAGCGGCATCGGTTGGCGATGCTGTGTGACCCGCCTTCCAGTCGTTCGGTGTGGCTTGCGACGCTGGTGGACGATTGGGATCATGCGGGGGCTCGTCCACCGAAGGCGCAGCCGAGTTCCAGTAGGTCCGGTTTCTAACCGGACATGTCCGATTGGAAATCGGACCTACGTTGCTCCCGCACAAAATGCGCACCCTACTCACTCACTATCGCGCTCGGCCGATTCAATAAATCAGCTCCCGCTATTGCTATTCCGCAAAGCGGAATAATATAATTCGGTGTAGCCGAATTATTCTTAGATACCTACTGGTTAGGCTCGCGCGGCACTCCACTAAGCATTAAGCTCCCACCCCTTACGATACGTTCGTTTAATGAAAGCCGCAGCCTCAGGAACGTTCGTGACCTGCAATTTGGCAGTATCCCAGGTAATTTTTTTACCGACACGATACGCCACATTCCCCAAATGATTGGCCTCAGTGAGTCCGCCGCTGTAGTCAAAGTTACACGTCGTCGGCCCACCGTTTTTGCATGCATGCAGCCATTCTGCGTGGTGACCGATACTGTCGGGAATAGTGGGAGCAGAACGCACAAAATCTTTAAATTTGTCCTCGGGCAACAAAACATGCTTGCCATAATCCGCCAGCAGCATACCCTTACTGCCAATGAACAGGCAGCCTGACCCCCACTGAGGAATTTGCTTCTCTGTCCAGATCTGCGGTTTCATCTCACCCTGATACCATGTGAGTTTCACTGCTGGCAAATCACCGCGTGGACCGTATTCGTAGTGGGCAGACATCGAAGCCGGGGCCAGTTCGGGGTGCGGCGGTGGACCAGAGGCACTGATGGTCAGCGGGGCATCCAATTTCAGCGCCCAAAAGGGCAGATCATTAAAGTGTGAACCCAAGTCACTCATGGTTCCGCTTCCAAAATCCCACCACCGATACCATTTCGGACCAGGAAAATAAGCACTGTGGAACGGCCTTTCCGGTGCTGGCCCGAGAAACAAATCCCAATGGAAATATGCTGGCGGCGTTTGCGCTTCCTTCGGGCGATCCTGCAATGCCAGGATGTCTTTAAACTTAGCCGCTGCCTCAGGGCTCTGCAATCCCCAAGCACGCGAAACCCAGACATGGGCTTCAGACACCGGACCAATCGCCCCCCCCTGGATCAACTCCACCACGCGGCGAAAATTCGCACCGGCATGTATCTGTGTGCCCATCTGGGTTGCCACCTTTGCCTTAATGGCAGCTTCGCGGATAATCCGTGTCTCCCAAACATTGTGGGTGAGCGGTTTTTCACAATAGACATGCTTGCCAGCCTTGAGCGCAGGCAGCGTGGCCAGCGCGTGAGTGTGTTCCGCTGTGCTCACTACCACCGCATCGTAGTCCTTCAACTCCGCATAGAGCTGCCTGAAGTCGATGTATTTTTTTGCGTCCGTATATTTTGCCGCAGCTGCATTCAAATTATTTTCATTCACATCGCAGAGTGCCACGATATGTTGCTCACCTTTTGCAGCAACAGCTGCCAGATTGGCACCCCCTTGTCCCCCGCATCCGATCACCGCGATGTTTAATTTACTGTTCAAATTCTGAGCACGCACCACTGCGGGAAATCCCGTGGCAGCGGTTGCGAGCGCTGAGGTGCGTAGAAATTGACGGCGTGTAGAGACAACCGTGTTGGACAATATTTTTTGATTCATAATCAGTAGCTTCCCATAGAAATGTTTAACATAGTTTCTGATTTCATTAAGTGTTTGTAATTATGCGGGTGAGGGTGAAAATTGTCAACCAAGAAATCCAAAAAATCCAGCCATCTTAAAAGCACTATTGCGTTTTGCAAAAGGGAGTGGTATAATTTTGCTTAATAGGAATTAGATACAGCCAACTCCTTTGATGTCGTTGCTGGCGGGTATTTATAGCTAATTTATTATACGGAATGGGTAAGCATGAGAAAATGGATATTGTTCTGGGTGATACTGACAGCGGTGGGAGTTTTGGCAGCCAAACCGGGGCAGGTGGCTAAAGTTATGGCGGGCGAGTTGAAGGTGGCCCGTGCTTCGTGGTGGGGCTTTGACAAGGAGAATGCCACGCGTGCGCTGCAGGATGCCATCAGCTCGCGTGTGCCGCTCCTGATCGTCGACAACATGGATGCACCGTGGATCGCGGACCAACTGACCTGTGTGAGCGATCAGGAGATCAGGTTCGAAAAAGGCGTTGAAGTGCTGGCTAAAAAAGGCTTGTTTATGGGCAAGTCCGATGTCTTCTTGTCTCTGATCTGTGTCACCAACGTGACCCTGCGAGGGCCTGGGGCCACACTGCGCATGCGACGCGCGGACTATGACGCTGCGCCCTACGAACATGCCCAGTGGCGACATGTGCTGAGCATCAAGAGCAGCATTAACATCAAGGTGTACGGGCTTACTCTAGCCGAAAGCGGCGGAGATGGCATTTACCTGGGGAGTATGCGCGGGATGTGCCCCAACCGTGATGTCCACATCAAGGATGTGATCTGCGACAAAAACTACCGCCAAGGAATCAGCGTGATCTCGGCCGAAAACCTGCTAATTGAAAACACGGTAATGCGCGGTACGGCGGGTTCGTCGCCTTCGGATGGTATCGATTTTGAGCCGAACAAGAGTAGCGAACAGCTGAAAAATTGCGTGCTGCGCAACTGCGTGACCGAAAATAACAAGGGCGATGGATACGGGTTCTCCTTGCCTCTCCTGACGCGTGAATCCGAACCCGTCTCGATTCTGATCGAGAACTGTCGATCATCCGGCGATTCCAGGGCGGTACGGGTAAGCACTGGCAACGCCGACGATGACGCGGTGCGCGGCAGCATTACCTTTACCGATTGCGTGTTCGAAAAATCCAAGCGCAACGGCGTGTTCGTGGACCGCAAACCCGCTTCCGGCATTAAGCTGGCTTTTGACCAGTGCGTTATCGCGGATTGCGCGGCGACCACGAACATCTATCCCGACATTCTGTTTTCAAACCGCAGCACGGATGAATGGCCTGTGGGCGGCATCCGGCTGGATCGGATGACGATACGGCAGCCTGTGCTCCGTCCGTGGCTCATGTGCAAGAACAACGCCGTTGATTCCGAGACAGTGACTGCGCTGACGGGCAGGGTCATGGTGGAGCAGGGCGGGACGCGGCAGAAGATCATGCTGACGCCGGAGTGGCTGGCGGCGACGTTTCCTCCGCGTTTCACCGTGCGGGTGCCGCGGGTGTCTGCTGACCTCACGAAGGCGCACGTGGTGGACGGGGTTGAAGGTTTGCAGAAGCTTCCTCCGATGCGGTTACGCCGCAACGGCGCGTATATGTTCTATGCGACGGCGGGTATTGAAGCCATCCTGGTCGGGCAGCATTCTCCGGTTGGTAAATATCCGAACGTTGCGAAAGTGCACCTTGTGCGTTCGTCGACCGGCAAGGTGGTCAAAAAGGTGCCGCCACTGCCGTTCAAGGAGCGCACGGAGATTCGTTTCACGCCCGAGGTTACAGGGTTTTACATGTTAGATGTGGAAGTCGGCGCCAACGCCTTCCTCCTGCTGGAGGCGAACGTGCCGGTGGCTTTTGATACGACAAAAAAGGCGGTCAACTTAATCAGCAGCACGGGGACTTTGTTTGCGGCGCTTCCGCAGGGAACGGGTGTGTTTGCCTTCGGGGTGGCAGGCGACGGCGACGGCGAGTTGATCAAGGCGACCGTAACCGATCCGTCTGGAAAGGCCGTCTGGACTCAAGATGCCATCTCCCTGATGGAACGTTTTACGGCCACGGAGGGTCAGGGCACCGTAGGAGGTTTGTGGCAGTTGAAGGTCGAGCGGCCCGGCAAAGGCCGTTTCGAGGACTTTTATGTTGAAGTACTGGGGGCACCGGGTTACCTGTTCCTGAGCCGCGACCGGTATTGGACGTTTTAATTATTATATGTCTATAGAACCTTAAGCAAATCGAACAAAACGATAAAGGAAAAGCGAAATGAAAATAAAAACAGCAATCAAGATAGCGATGGTAGTATTTGCGGCTTGTTTCACGCAGCATGCGCTGGCAACGGATACGGTGATCAGCGATGTCATGGTGCGACAGCGCTGGCCGTGGAGCCGGCTAGTGGATATCGATTATGTTATGACGTGTGATTCGACGCAGCAGCTGGACATTATGGTTGTGACGAAAGACGGTGTGGACTCACTCGCACTCCCCCTCTCTTCGTTCACAGGGGACCTCTATGGCGTGTCCTGCGGCCCACACCGTATCGTCTGGGATCCGACAAAAACCGCCTACACCAACAACCAAATATTAACCCAGTTCAGCGTGGCGCTTATCCCAACCCCGCCGCCGCTCTACATGATCGTTGACCTGACCAAGAGCGCGGGTGCGGCTGACCAAATCGAATATGCCACCGAGGCAGCCATCACAAACAATGAATGGGGCGCGTGGATTCGCAATCCGGTGACCAACGACAGGGTCGTGGTCAAATCCGTGGTTTGGCTCGGCGTGACAACCAACGACATCTATAAAACCGATAAGCTAGTCCTGCGCCGCGTTCCGGCAGGCTCCTACCAAATGGGGGAAACCCAAACCGGTGATAACGACACGACTCTGACCAATGATATGTACGTAGGGGTCTTCGAGGTCACGCAGCAGCAGTGGGATCGTATAATGAACGGCACAAGCGGTACAGACATGCGGGCAAAGTTCGAAGTTTCATACTACCAGATTCGTGAGAATCCGAATAATACTGATGACCCGGCTGTGGACTGGCCCTCGAATACGGCTGTGAACCCTAGCTCCTTTATGGGCAAGCTGCGGACCAAGACAGGTATTCCCGAATTCGATTTGCCGACTGAGGCGCAGTGGGAATATTTTTGCCGCGCAGGCACAACGACCATCTTCAACGACGGCATTGCAAACGCATTATATACGGGTGTAATTGAAAATAACAACGGCAACACCAATCAATACCTAAACGTATTGGGGTGGTACAAATACAGCGAGCCCATTCCGCCAGCAAACACACGACCACAGCCGGTTGGGGGTAAACTGCCCAACGCCTGGGGGCTCTATGACACACACGGCAACGTTTTGGAGTGGTGCCTGGACTGGCATGCGATGGATGATCACCGCGTGATACGGGGAGGCAGCTGGTTCGACCGCGCGTCGCTCTGCCGGTCGGCATCTCGTGATGCCTCCCTCCCGTCGGGTGAAAAAAGCCGCATTGGCTTCCGCCTTGTGAGAACCCTGCCAT
>JBAYXX010000021.1:0-48968 GCA_041673345.1 Kiritimatiellia bacterium | reverse complement strand
CCCGCTTTTCTATTGGTTCTATAGTTCATTGTCGCCCTTCGCCCTCAAGTGTTGATGCGCAACAGCCGCGCTGTTACGGCGTGACTGTGCCCTGGAACATCGCCTCAGCATAGTAGATCGGGTTGTTGGAGTACTGGTTATAATTATTCAGGTTTTTCAACTCGGTTGACTGCACCATAATGCCCATCAGCCGACCGGAAAAGCCAGGCACAATCACACAGGCTACCCGGTAGCGTTCGCCAAGCTTGGGCACATCAGACCAGGCGGTCTCTTTAATTTGGCCCCCCATAAAACTTGGCCACTGGTTGCCTGGGTTGCCACTGACAAAGTCAGAGCTGGCCTTGGGAATAGCGAGCCATTGATTCCAGGTAATATTTGTCTGCGAAGCAACGGCCACGGCCTGGTTGAGCACGTAATCCGCCAGCATGCTCTGCTTTAAATCAGCCTGGCCCTGAGTACTCTCACGCAGGCCAAGTGGATAGAGCACCACCATGCTGAGAATGCCCACTGACATGACAAAGACCGCCATGTTGACCTCCATCAGGGAGAAGCCAGCCCGTTGCTCTCTTTTTTTCCAAAATTTCATATAATCACCACTTGTTGCTATAGGTAACTTGGCCCTTTTCTGAGATGGTAATGGATGTGCTTTTAAATGGAGGCGAGGTTTCAGTGATTTTGATTGTATCTCCTTTAAGCGCACGGCCATCCGGGAGGAAGGTAAGCACCTGAATCTTTTCCGTATCATCTTTAAGCTTGTCAAACTCAAATAATTTCGGCAGGGTTTGAATCGGCGCGGCTTCAACCCCGTACGAATCACCGACACGCCACTTACCCTTTTGATTTGCGAAGGTCGTGTTAATTTCAAAACACCAGGCGTTGATATCATCCCCGTTAGGCCCTGTACGAGGTTCATAAGCTGACTGCCCTTTAATAATGCCCTTTGATCTGACCACCCATGGCTTAACAAAGGAGAAACCGCCCTCTTCAATGTTGCTCAGATTGTACAGACGGAAGCCGCCTTTATAATCTGTGCTTAAGTTATTGGTGCTGAAAATGGTGTCCAGCGCGTTAAATTCGTCGACTAGGCGGCCGCCGCTCACAAACGAGATCTTGCCGACCTCTTTGCAGAGAACATAGGATGGGATCACCGCCATCTCGGAGCCGCCGAGATCGGCATCGACAATGCCGCTGACCTCGTTGTAAAGCACCACGCTGACGCGCGCGTTGTCCATGCAGGCGCGCTGCCGGGCCAGCGTTATGGTATTCACCAGATGCTTGACCGCGCCACGCCGCGCCATGCCGCGGGCCGCCCCGAAATAGCTGGTGACCGCCAGGGTGGTCAGCAGCCCCATGATCGACAGTACTGCCAGCAACTCCAGCAATGAAAAGCCATATTCTGTTTTTTTTCTCACACTCATACTCTGTCTAACTCCCCTGTGGATCATCGCTTGACCTTGACTGAGTCGGTTTCCAAATTGTACTCCACTGTGAAAAACTTGAACTCACTGGTATTTTCCGGGGCCGGATAGCCAAGCGGCAGATCGGTCTTGCCCTGCTCCAATGCCTTCTTGACCGACATCCGGGCGCCATTGACTCGGGTTAGCATCGCCGAAGGGTCGATGTAGCTACTTTTAGAGCTGCCCGTGGACTTGAACATTTCCGTAAAGACAGCCGCGTTATTTTCACCTTCGGCCCTGTAAAGCGTCTGTGAATTACCGACTTTTTTCATGTCTTTGGCGTGATCAAACGGCCACTTATTCTGCTGCGCCCGGTAGTTGTTGAGCGCCATCTGCAGGCCGCTGACCATTGCGTCGGCCCTTTTATCACGCATGGTGCGCATCGACTTCATCACAGCACCAGTCGCCAGGGTGGCAATTATCGCCATCACCGCCACCACCACCAGCATCTCCACAATGGTGAAGCCTTTTTTAGCGTTTTTTCTATTCATATACTTCCTTTGGTTGCTCATTCTTACCAAAAAGTTGTCTATTGAACGTTTATCGGGGGTTTGGTGTAGTAGTCGCTCTATGAGCGACATATGCCGCTCATAGAGCGACTACTACAGCAAACGCGCTAACGCCCTTACCTCTTTGTCCGCATTCCACGCTCACTATTTGTGGCAAAGCCGAACTTCAGCAGCTCCCGATTACATCGGGACATGTCCGATTGGAAATCGGACCTACGTTGCTCCCGCGCCCTGCGCGGACCTCATCGCTTACCACTGGCCACTTGTCTTCGATACCGATCCCGATACCGACTCCGACCCGATGGCCACTGGCCACTAGCCACTGATCACTTCCCACCCCTACTGCTCAGACATCACCTGACGGTGGTTCCAGCTGATCAGATCATCGTAGGGGTAGCGGTTCTTAGCTTTGGGGTTTTTGCTATTAAAATCATCCTGTCCATCAGGGCCGCGTGACCAGACAACGACACTAGAGCGAATAGTCAGCCCTTTAGGCGAACCCTCGTTGGCATCCACATAGCCGTCATTATCGAGATCCAGCCGGAACTGAATCCTGCGATCCTCAATCTTCACTCCGTCAAATCCAACCTGAGCGGAACTGCTGATTGAGGGGTTACGCCGCAGAGCATCGCGCCCCCACTCATCAAGAAAGCCAAAGCGATCAAGGCTGGTGCTTTTGAGGTCGGGGTTGCCGTCGTCGTCGAGATCAACTTTAACGTCCAGCAGATGATTTTTCGCCAGCACCTGACAGACCTTCTCATCCATCCCCTTTTCATTTTCCGCCGCGTCTTTCATATGCTGATGCCACTGGCGCTCCTTCTGCAGGTAGAGGTTCAAGGCTGTATAGGCATCGCTCACCGCACCCTGCGCTTTGGCGCGCCTGGCGCTGTTTTTCAGACGCCCGACAGAGGTCATCATGGCCGCGGAGATCAGCCCGATAATGCCGATCACCACCAGCAGCTCCACCAGAGTAAAGGCGTTGCGCCCGCTATTTTCAAATTTTCTCATATCGTTCAACTTCCCACTCGCCTTCGATACCGATTCCGATACCGACTCCGATACCGATGGCCACTTGCCCTTCGATACCGATTCCGACTCCGACCCCGATGGCCACTAGCCACTAGCCACTAGCCACTAGCCACTAGCCACTAGCCACTAGCCACCTCCCTAACGGTCAAAGCCGACAATATCATCCTTGATCCACTCAGAGACCTCTTTTAGTTCCTTTGGACTAAGCTCGGAGCGGAGCGATTCAAATGGAATCCAGGGGGGGAACGTTTTTCCATCCGCGCCCGCTGACCAGATGCGGTAGCTCTGGTAGGGTGGAGCCGAGTAGTAGAAAAAGTCCCTGCCCCAGCCATCAACAACCGTGGTGCAGAAAAGAATAGCGTTTTGTCCGTCTTTATCGTAAACGCCCCTGAATTGACTAGAACCGCCCACGGAGTCAGCCATCTCTCCGCCGCCAGCGAGCACCGTGTTCATAATGGTAGGCGCATTACCGCTCATAATGCCCTCAAGGTTAGGGATCCACTTGGCGCACTCCCGCATCTCCAGCTCACGCTGGTTTCTGAGCGCTTTAAGTAATTTCCCCTTGTCGCTGCTACCGATACGCGAGGTCGTGTTATGATGCTTCCACTGTTTACTTTCATAAAACTCCGGGCGCGGCTGATCATTGTTGAAACCTGTCTTTTCACGGGGAAGCCCTACCAGCTCCACGCGGGGCAGCAGAAAAGACATTAAGCCGAACTTGAACATCTTCACATCTTCCCACTTAGTCGCCGACTCAGTATCTGGATTAACGAAAACTTCATTCGCCGATCTAATTTGCTGACTACCGAACACTTTGCCGATGGCATCGTTATAGCTTATAGGAGTAGGGTACTCAAAGGAGACTGGCTGGCTACGCGCAGCCAGTTCCGCAGCTTTCGCTTTATCACCACTATTCCAAAGATTTTTATTTTCACTTTTCTTCCCGCGGTCACTCGTGACATTCATGGGGTCCGGGCTTAAATGCTCCGGCACTGGCGGATAGGTGCCGTACGAAGAGTAAAACCCTGAGATCGCATTCTGCAACCGCTCCATGCGCGCCTTGGTCTTGGCTTTGCTGGAGTTTTCGGAGACCGCGCTGAACAGCTTGAAAACTGAGGCAATCAATATGCCGATAATCACCAGCACCACCATCAGCTCCAGCAGGGTGAAGGCGCGTCTGTTTCTAAATTTCTTAAACTCCGCACTCATAAATATTCTCCAGCAAGCAAGCAGGATGCTTGCACTACTTCATTACCACTTCCACGATAACGTCTTTGTAACCCGCCTTGGAGCAGCCTTCCGTCTTCGCGCTTCGCAGCTACGACGGACAAGGAAAGCCTGTACCGAAAACTTCGTTTCCCCAGACGCGCAGCGTTTGTTACTAAAGCAGCGGGCTTCTTACCATAACCTTTTCAGTGAGCGCTAAGGCCGTCCGCACATCGCTCAGGCTCATTTGGTTGCCACGGCTAGCTGCTTTAGTTTTAGTTGGATGATCCGAGTGTGTTGATAATCTGAATCATGGGCATGAACATCGCGATCACAATCGTTCCGACCACCACTGCCAGCACAATGATCATCAGCGGCTCAATCACAGATGTCAGCCCCGCAACAGCATTATCCACCTCATCATCATAGGTTTCAGCAATACGTCCCAGCATGTCGGGCAGCGCGCCAGTCTCCTCGCCCACCTCCACCATCGAGATCACCATGGGGGGGAACACATTACAGGTTGAGAGCGGCGTGGTCATGCTCTCGCCCTCTTTAACGCTGTCATGCACCGACTGAATCGCGCGGGAGATCACCGCGTTGCCGGTGGTGTCGCGCACAATCGTCAGTGCCTGTAACACAGGAACACCTGAAGAGAGCAGGGTGCCCAGGGTGCGGGTCATGCGGGAAATCGCGGTTTTTCTGATCAACCCGCCGAAAAGCGGCATATTGATTTTGGCGACATCGAGAATATAAGAGCCGTTTTTTGTTTTGGCGAAGACTTTAAACAACGCGATAAAAACCGCAACACCAATCACTACGAGCAGCCAGTTGGCCACCACCAGATTACTGGCATCCATCACAAACTGAGTAATCGCCGGCAGCGGCTGGCCAGCCAGCAGGTCATTAAAAATGTCACTGAACTTAGGAATCACCGCAACCAGCAGAAACCCGGTGATACCCACTGCGGCAATCAGAACCACGATTGGATAAACCATGGCGCCCTTGACCTTGTTCTTAATCTTCTCCGCTTTTTCCGCGAACTCGGCGAGACGGTTGAGTACCACCTCCAGCACACCGCCAGCCTCACCGGCGCGCACCATGTTGACATAGAGATTGTCGAAGATCCTGGGGTAGTTGGCCAGCGACTCGGAAAAGGTGCTGCCGCTCTCCACTGCCTCGCCCATGCCGCTCAATGCGTCGCGCAGGGTGGGATGAGCGGTCTGGCGTTTAAGCACGTTCAGTCCACGCAGCAAAGGCAGACCCGCATCCACCAGCGTGGCGAGCTGCCGGGTCAGAACCGTAAGGTCTTTTTGCTTCACCCGCGGCCGCAGAAATTTCGGCATTTTAATCTCAATTTTGGTCTTGCTCGAACTCTTTCTTTTGGCACCGCCGGTGGCTGCCCTGGGCGCTGCTTTCTTGGCCGCCGAGCCACCTCCGCCACCGGCCTCGCCGATCGCGGTTGGGAACAAACCCATGCCACGGACAACCGCGACGGCCTGCGCCTGGGTCGCGGCTTCCACCGTGCCGCGGCTCTCTTTACCTGTCGAATCTTTAGCAATATACGCAAACTTGGGCATAATCAGCTCCGAAAATAGTGTGATTGTCTATCATGCCTCCACCTGTTTTTTAGCTGCTGAGAGCTGGAAAACCAGATAAAAACACTCCTTCTCAAATGTCATAGCTACAGCATACCACAGTATGCACCTGGCCGTAAATAGCTGTTTTAGCTTTAAAACAGCCATGCCAAGTTGCAGACAAGTCCGCCGTAGCCTTGGCGAAGGAGGATGAAGCAATGAGCGAGTGTCAGGTGTTTATTCGCCAAAGGCGCACCATGGGCTTTCATGATCTTTGCTTGGCTCATCCGTCTTCGTCCCGCAACCCGGCTTCGCCCGCTAGCGAGGCTACGCCGTGGCATGGCGGAACTACGCCGGGCAAGTTCCGCCCACCCTACACGTTTCCACTTTATTGAAGCTTGCAAGTCGCGCGGCAGGCGCAAGTGCGCGTTGGTGCGGGAGCAACGTAGGTCCGATTTTCAATCGGACTGTCCGGTTAGAAACCGGACCTACTAGAGCTCGGCTGCGCCTGCGGTTGACGATGATGTGCGACGATAGCGGCTGACGATAAAAGCCCACGCTCTTAAAAATCGTCCACCAGCATCGTCGCCGCTATCGTCAACCAAAGGCGCAGCCGATTTAGATAATGATTGTGATTAAGATTGTGATTAGGATGTTTCTCCCTCCTAATCACAATCCTAATCGTAATCCTTATCAAAAAACGGTGATTCTTGTTTATGCGCAACTAGCGACATATAACTAAAAAAGTCGAAGTTATAGGCAAGCCGACCGCGCAGTGCACTGCGAAAAAACGACGAGGTAACTTGACGGTCGGCTGCATCGGAGTCGGAGTCGGGGTCGGTATCGGAATCGGTATCGATTTTATGCGCTTTTCGATACCGATTCCGATTCCGACCCCGAGTTACAGACACGAAACTGTGATAAAATGGCCGAGTTATAGGCAAGCCCGCCGCGCGGCTGAGCCGCGAAAAAACGCTAGGGTAACTAGACCGATGGTTAAATTTACAGGCAAGCCCGCCGCGGGGCGCGGGTGCGAAAAAACGCTAGGATAACTCGGCCAAGTAGCTGAAAAAAACGAGGTTCGAGACGAGGTTCGAGACAAGGTTCGAGACAAAGAAAAACAACGCCCAGTTTTCGGCAAGTACTCATTGAAATCTTCACGTCTCTGTGTAATAATTGGGAAATGAATACAGCAAGAGCCCTTTCAATTGCCATCCTGATGCGTACTGCTATCGCTGTCGCAGGTGCAACTCCCGGGGCCACAACTTTTTTTGAGTGCGATTTCGAAAGTGCATCCGAGCGCAAGCTCTTCACTCTCTGTCCATCTGCGAGCTTTCAACACCAAGATGACGAGACCTTTCTGAAGGTTAGCGCCACCAGCCGTCAAGCTAACAACACTTCGTCAATACAGCTCGATCTCGCGCCGTATGGAGGAAAGATGATCGCTGTGAGCGCCCGCGTCAAAGCCGACGAGGTTTCAGAGCCAGATCAAAGATGGAACGGTGTCAAGCTGATGCTGCACTTTGAAACCGAATCCAAGGGCAAGGAGTGGCCAGGGGCCAACATTGACAGCGGCTCTTTTGATTGGAAAACCATCAGCTTCACCACCATCTTGCCAGAGGATATCAGCGCTGCGACTTTGAACCTGGGGTTGCAGGACAGCACAGGCACTGTTTGTTTTGATGATATCCGAATGGTTGTAACCAAACGCCAGCGGATCCAGCGCCCACCCCCAGGGAGCTTTACGCAGAAGGCATTCAAAGGCCACCCTCTACCGCGCCTGCGCGGCGCCATGACCGGCTCTAAGCTGGAGGAGGAGGACATCCGCACCTTTGCACAGGACTGGGGCGGAAATCTCCTGCGCTTCCAGATCAACCGCAACTGGCACGCCTCCAATGATAACCGCGACCTGGCAGAGTACAACCTTTGGATCGACTCGCAGCTTGATCTGCTTGAACGCGTCCTGCCGCTCTGCCGAAAATACGGGGTGTATGTCGCGCTTGACCTGCACGCCCTGCCTGGCGGTCGCTATACAGACCGCTCCATGGCAATGTTCTACGAGCCGGTTTATGCCGCTGCGTTCATCGAGGTGTGGGAGAAAATCGCCCGCCGATGCAAGGGCAACCCTGTGATTTGGGCCTATGACCTGGTCAATGAACCAGTGAACTCGCGCCTCATCCCGGAGGGCATGGCTGATTTCTGGGAGTTGCAAACTGCCGCTGCGCGCGCTATCCGCGCGATTGAACCGGACAAGCCCATTATTTTCGAGGTGTTTATGTGGGATTCACCCGAGGGCTTCAACTACGTGCGCCCGGTAGAGCTGCCAAACATCATCTACCAGGCCCACATGTATGAGCCCGGTCGTTTCACACATCAGGGCATATCCGGGAATCCCTTTGATCTCCGCTACCCTGGGGTGATCAAAGGCCGGGAGGAAAATCAGGCGACCCTGCGGGAGTACCTGAAGCCTGTGCGCGACTTTCAACTGGCCTATAACCAGCATATCTATCTCGGCGAATTCAGCGCAGCCCGCTGGGCGCCTGGCGCGGAACGCTACCTGAGCGATGTGATTGAAATCTTTGAGGAATATGGCTGGGACTGGAGCTACCACGCCTACCGTGAGGCTCAGTGCTGGAGCCTGGAACACACAGAGGATAAAAACAAAACTGAACTGGCCCGTGAACCAACCCAACGGTTGCAAATCATTAAAAAATGGTTTTCGCAAAACAAGAAGGCCTTCCAATGACCACTAGGCTTTTATGGTGGGGACGCTTTGATCCCCTGTACTCACGCAACGGAGTGCTGCGCGAACAGATGCGCGCGCTCAAGATTGAGATTACGGATTTCCATCCGGTTTTTTCTCGCTATGCTGATCTTGAGGCCGCGCTCCGCCGCCTGCCCCGACCAAACGCAGTGTGGCTGCCCTGTTTCCGTCAGCGTGATGTCGCCGCAGCGCGGCGCTGGTGCGACCGTCAGGGGCTGCCGCTGATCTTCGACCCCCTGATCAGCGCTTACGACAAACAGCTCTTCGAACGTTTTAAACTGAAGCGGGGCAGCCGCGCAGCCATTCGGCTGCTGCGCTGGGAGCAGCATATATTCAGCATGGCTGATCATGTAATTGCCGACACCCCCTGCCACGCGCAATTTTTCCAGGAACATCTGGGGGTAGATGCAAACAGGATCTCCGTAATCTACGTCGGCGCGGAGGAGAACCTCTTTCAGCCGCAGATCAAAACCACGCCCTCTGATCCGATCAATGTGCTCTTCTATGGCAGCTACATCCCTCTGCACGGGGCGCAGACTATTATTGAGGCGGCGCGCTGTTACAGCGGGCCGCCCGTGCGCTGGCACATGCTCGGCAACGGCCCTGCCCGGGCTGAGTGTGAAAAGAACGCTCAGGGTTTGACAAATCTCTGCTTTGAATCATACCTGCCTTACAGCGAGCTGCCGCGCCGCATCCACCAGGCTGATATTCTGCTCGGAGTTTTCGGAACCACAGCCAAGGCCGGGCGCGTGATGCCCAATAAGATTTTTCAGGCACTGGCCGCAGGTCGCCCTGTGATCACACGCGCCTCCGAAGCCTACCCGATTGCGCTGCGCAATTCGCCCGCCCTCCAGTTTGTTGAACCTGGCTCGCCTACGGCACTGGCACAGGCGGTTAAAGAGTGGGCTGAAGAGCCGAAAGCTCTCCAGTCGCGCGGGGCCGAAGCCGCTGCAGTTTACAGGCGGCATCTCTCCGCGACCGTCATTCAGGGGCAAATCAGTCGCGTGCTGCTTGAAAAATAGGTGTGAATCCCAGGAAATATTTTGTTATGCTCACGTCATATTATTTTAAGGTTTTTTATGCCGCTGAACAGGAATAGTTTTATTTTAGCCTCACTGCTAGGGTTGCTGGCTGGCATTGGGGCTTTTACATTCAAATACGCCGAAGGTTTGTCCTATTTGAGCGCTGACCCTAAAGCCTGCGTCAACTGCCATATCATGACCCCGCAATACGACTCCTGGCAGAAGTCAAGTCACCACAATGTGGCGACCTGCGTTGACTGTCATCTGCCTCACACCTTTATTCCCAAATATATCGCCAAGGCTGAAAATGGCTATCATCACTCGCTGGCCTTCACAACGCAGAATTTTCAAGAACCCATTATGATTAAACGCAAGAACAGCGGAATTCTCCAGCGGAATTGCGTTGAATGCCACCAGGATCTGGTGTTTGAAATGATGAGACCGAGTATCAAAAACCCGGACGCGGTGAGTTGCGTTCACTGTCATGCCGTTGTCGGCCACGGCGAGCTGCCGACCGGAATTGGCCCGGCGGATCGCGGAGAGGTCCAAGAGAGGAAAAAATATGAGCAATTCAAATAAAAAATTCGTCAGTGCCGGCTTATTCATCGGCACCACCGTTTTTGTAGCCGTCGCCGCCATCGGGGTGACAGCTCTGTTACTCAATATCGCGGAGCGCAAAAGCGAGGCGCGCAACCCCTATGTGCGCTTAGTCGAGGTGGGCGAAGATGACACCGACCCAGCCCACTGGGCGCAAAACTGGCCACGCCAGTATGACTCGTATAAACGCACCGCCCTCTCCACCCGCACCCGCTTTGGCGGCCATGGCGGCAGCGAAGCCATGCCCGAGGAGAAGATTGAACGCGACCCCTGGCTCAAACGCATGTTTCTCGGCTATGCTTTCTCCATCGACTACCGCGACCGCCGCGGCCACGCCTACATGCTCGAAGATCAGGAGGCCACCAAACGCCATTCCAAGCCGCAATCCGGCTCCTGTCTGCACTGCCACGCTTCCATTATGCCGGTCTACCGCAAACTCGGGAACGGCGACGCGCTGGCCGGCATGAATCTAACCCACAGTATGCCCTACCAGGAGCTGAACAAGATGGTGCGCGACATGGGCCACTACCACCCAGTCTCCTGCGTTGACTGCCATGACCCCAAAACCATGAGTTTACGAGTCACCCGCCCCGCCTTTATCGTCGGCATCCAAAAACTGGCGGCCTCGGATGTCGAGGTTCCAGCCATTCCCTCGATCGCGCGTTGGCGCACCGGCGACCGCAAAACACCCTACAACCCGAACGACGATGCCAGCCGCACTGAGATGCGCTCCTTTGCCTGCGGTCAGTGCCACGTGGAGTACTACTGTGGCGATGCCATGCCCCTCACCTACCCGTGGGGCAATGGGCTGCGCATGGATGACCTCGAAAAACACTGGAACGAGACCAAACTGCCGAATGGCAAAAGATTTTTTGATTACGCTCACGCAGAATCCGGCGCTGAAATCCTGAAAGCCCAGCATCCGGAGTTTGAACTCTGGAGCCAAGGCATCCACGCGCGCAACGGCGTTGCCTGCGCTGACTGCCACATGCCCTACATGCGCGAAGGTGCGTCCAAGGTCTCTGATCACTGGGTGCGCAGCCCGCTGCTAAACGTCAACCGCGCCTGCCAGACCTGCCACCGCGCCTCTGAAGCGGAGATTCTGGCTCGAGTTGACTCGATTCAGGAGCGAAACTTCAACCTCCTGCAACGCGCCGGCGCGGCTCTGATGGACCTGCTGGACGGGGTCGCAGCCGCCAAGCAGCGTGGTGCCACCCCCGAACAACTGACCCCCGCGCTCGAACTGCAGCGCAAGGCGCAGTGGCGGCTGGACTATATCGCAGCTGAGAACTCCATGGGCTTCCACGCCGCGCAAGAAGCAGCCCGCATCCTGGCCGAGTCGATCGACTACGCGCGTCAAGGCGAGGTCGAGGTGCTGAAGCTGAAACGCTAGAGTTTCAGCTTGTGGGGTATAGGGTATAGAGCACAAGGCATAGAGTACAGGGCATGAAGAGAGAATAGCTAGTTACAGGAGAACTTTGTCGAAGACAAATGGACGAAAAGCTCGTGACAAAGAGAGGAAACGCATAGAAAACACCTTAACCTATTTCAATTTACAGGCAAGCCCACCACGCAGCGCGCTCTGAAAAAACAATGGGGTAACTCGAACAAGAGAGCAAATTATATGCGCAAAGACTGTTGTTCGGTGTCGCTCATAGAGCGACTACTACACATTGTCGCTCATAGAGCGACTACTACACATGCGGTGCACTTTAAAATGCAAGCCGTCATGCAAGCCTTGCCATTTGGTGTAGTAGCCGCTCTATGAGCGGCATCGCGCTGACGATGATGTGCGACGATGCTGGTTGACGACTCCCCGCATGTCCACCAGCTTCGCCGCCGCCGCTATCGTCACCCGGAGGCGCAGCCTCCCTGGACAAGGATTGGTGATTTTAGTTATGCGTAAGTGCAATGTATTACAAGCAAAATCGAAGCTATAGCCGGGTGACACTCAGTCAGAAACAGTAGGGCGCGGGCCGTTACCGCGCCGCCCGAACGAAAGCATTGTGCTGCGCAAACCGAAGTACTTAACGGTTAGCCATAAACGCGCCACCCCGCGGTCACGGCCCGCGGCTACAGTGCTGCGCAAGCTGCAAGGTGCGCGCCAACCGAATCACATAGGCAAGCAATACAAAATACTCTGAACCCTAAACACCCACCATGACCACACAAAAATTCACACAAGAGACCCTCAAAACCGCCGCTGCCATCCTTCACGCGGGTGGGGTGGTGATCATCCCCACCGACACGGTGTACGGCATTGCGGCCCATCCGGAAAAGAGTGCCGCGGTCAACCGCATCCGCACTATTAAAGGACGCGCGAACGGCAAGCCGATTGCGCTACTGGCCGCGGACAAGCATTCGGTCATAACATTCGGCGCCGAGGCCCCCCCGCTGGCGCAAGCGCTGATGGACGCTTTCTGGCCCGGAGCGTTGACCTTAGTGCTGCCCTGCGGCGCGGTTTTTGAAGGTTTTCGAGTTCCTGACCACCCGCAAACCTGCACCTTGATCAAAGCCTGCGGCGGCACCCTTAGGGTTACCAGCGCCAACTTAAGCGGTGCCATGCCAGCCAGGAGCGCGGCCGAGGCACTGAAGGAGGTTGGGCTTGAAGCTGACCTGCTCATTGACGACGGCCCCTCCCCCGGCGGCGTTGCCAGCACAGTGGTTCAGATTGGCAGAAACAACACCCTGACCATTCTGCGCGAGGGCGCAATCTCCGCTGCGCAAATTCACGCGGTTGAAACGAAGCTAACTTCTCAATAGCCGACCAGTGAACACCGAGTACGCCTCCGGCTTCAGGCTTCGCAATAGCTACGCCCGGACGCTTCGAGCTTCGCTTTTACGACGTGCCAGGCAAGCGTGAACAACAAACGCTGCATAAAGTTTGTTGTCCAGCCTTTAGGCTGCTCCAGGACGGATTATTGAGACGTTACTGTAAAAGTGATCATGGAGTAGTGCAAGCATCCTGCTTGCAGAAAACATTTTCATTCAAGCTGGTAGCTTGAGGTCGTTCGCTATGCGGGCGACCGCGGGCGGCACGCGAATGATCAGCCACGCAGCGTGGTCAGCCGCATAGCGACTGACTTCCTTGCTCCGCACCTAGCAGGTGCGCGCCAGCCGATCCACTGGCAGGCCGAAACTGCAGGGCGTGGGCCGTGACTCCGGCGGCAAAGAATGGCTTCGACGCTTAGCCTCTGTATGTTGTTGCTTATCAAGCTGTTATCTGCAAAAAAAAGCCTGTGTTCGCTGACTGCTGTAGTTGTGCAAGTAATCAGGAGAACCCCGAAGGGGTGTATTCACCTTAGCCCGGGGCAAGCAAAGCGAAGCCCCGGGAGGTAAGAAGTTAAATTTGTGGCCTGAAAGGTCACCTCAAAATCGTGGTTGAGGTGCCCTTTCAGGACACGTTAATGCTGGGCCCGGATACCCAGGACGTTGTCCTGGGCTATGGTGAATCCGGCCCGTTGGGCCAGTAATACGAACAATCCTAATCAAACAACGGCTGCCTGTGGTTGGTCGAAAGAGATAAGGACAGGGATTATCCACCTTCTTCGTTTATGCTTTTCACGTCTATGTCCAGTGCTCTGCTCTCTGAACCTTGGGTGCGCTTCATTTATTGCAGCGCAATCAAAGTCCGCACTTGCGCTCGAATGCCTTATTTGATAAAAGAACAACATGAATTCTGAACCGCTCCTGCGCATACGTAATCTAAAAACTTGGTTTCCTGTTAAAAAGGGCGTTTTTGCCCGCACTGTTGGTTATGTGCGCGCAGTGGATGATGTTTCACTGGACATTTATGATGGCGAGACCTTGGGAGTGGTGGGAGAGTCCGGCTGCGGCAAATCAACACTGGCGCGAACTATCCTGCGCCTGGAAAAACCGCGGGCAGGTTCGATCCTGATGAACGGCGAAGATGTGCTGACCATGAAGGGTGCCCAATTGAAAGCATTCCGGCGTTCGACTCAGGTTGTCTTCCAGAATCCGCACGCCTCGCTGAATCCGCGTCACACGGTGCTGGAGCTGGTCACAGAGGCGATGCTGGCCTATGGCCTTACCACCCGTGAACAACGTCAGACAGATGCCGCCAAGCTGCTGGATGATGTTGGCATGTCGCCGGATGTGCTCAACCGCTATCCGCATGAGTTTTCCGGCGGGCAACGCCAGCGAATCAGTATTGCCCGCGCCCTTTCGCTCAGCCCGAAACTATTAATATGCGATGAGGCGGTCAGTGCCCTCGACCTCTCTGTGCGTGCGCAGGTGCTGAATCTGTTGGAGGAGCTGAGAGTGCGGCACAACCTCTCCTATCTCTTCATCACCCATGATATTGCCGTGGTGGAGCACATCAGCGACCGTATTGCGGTAATGTATCTGGGCAAAATCGTGGAAACCGGGGCAACGGCGGTGGTGCTGAACTCTCCGGCCCACCCCTATACCCGCCTGCTGATGCGGGCCGTACCGCGCATTGGCACTCCACTGCCTGAGGATGATGCACCGCCGGTGGAGGTCAGCCAGACCAAGGAACTCATAGGCTGCCCCTTTGCGCCACGCTGTCCGCTGGCAGATGACTATTGCCGACTGAACACGCCGCCATTGGAGGCGCTGGAGTCGCCAGCGCACCTCTGCGCCTGCTTCAAAGCGAGCTATTGAGGAGTTTTACCTGCGCAAGCTCGAAAGGATGCACCAGCTGACTGATAGGCAAGCCTTGTCGTTCGATGTCGTTCATAGAGCGACTACTACACATGCGCTGCGCTTTGAAATGCAAACTGGCATGCAAGCCTTGTCATTCGGTGTAGTAGCCGCTCTATGAGCGGCATTGCGTATTTTTTGTCGCTAGTAGAGCGGCTTCGGCGGACGTGCTAATCGAGTGGTAGGCGAATCAAAGCTGTAGGGCGCGGGCCGTGAACGCGCCGGCAAAGCGACAGTGTAGTGCAATGCGAGCCGTAAGCTTTGTCGCAAACTTTGTCGGAAATAAATGAGCGAGAAGGATCGACAAAGTTTACGACAAAGTTAAACAAACATTTAGAAAGAACAGTTATGACTAATCTACTGATAAAAAACGTGAGGGTTATTAACCCTGCCACTGGAACTGACAGCAAAGGCGATATCATCATACGCAATGGGGTGATCCAGCCAGCTGGCGTACCTGTCGAGCATTTGACGGAGATCGATGGCTCAACCCTGATCGCCTGTCCGGGGCTATGGGATGCGCATGTCCACTTCCGTGATCCCGGCAATGCGAGGGCCGAGACCCAGATCTCAGGAGCTCAGTCAGCGGCGGCAGGCGGCTTCACCCATGTTGTGACAATGCCGAACACTGTGCCAGCCATAGACACTCCTGAGTTGATCAGAGCGCAAATTGAAGCTGATCTACCGGTTAAAATACTGCCGTCAGCCTGCATCTCCGCACAGCGCCGGGGGCTGGAGCTGGCCGACCTCCCAGCGCTAGTCCACGCCGGAGCGGTGGCGCTGACTGATGATGGAGCCATGCTGGAGGACGATGACCTGATGCGCAAGGCCATGCTGCAGGCCAAGGCCCTCAACTCGCTGATCATGGAACACGCTGTGATTTCATCGATTGCCAAGCGTGGGATCATCCGTGAGAGCGCGACCTCGCAGCGCTACAACCTCCCTGTATTTCCACCTGAGGCTGAGATTGAAGCTGTGCGGCGCGACATCAGACTCTGCCATGAAACCGGGTGTCCCACCCACATTCAGCATATCTCGTGCGCGGCTTCGGTCCAGCTCATCCGCGCAGCGCAGTGCGCGGGGCTGCCTGTGAGCGGTGAAGCCTCCCCCCACCATATTGCGATTGCAGTTGAGGATATCCCTGGAGATGACGGCAACTACCGCATGAACCCGCCTCTGGGCAACCGGGGGGATGTGCGGGCCATCCGGGAGGGCGTACTGGACAACACCCTGGCCATTTTTGCCACAGATCACGCGCCGCACACAGCGGAGACCAAAACAAATGGGTTTGCACGCGCCGCATTCGGGGTGGCCGGTCTGGAGACCGCTGTTGGAGTGAGTTGGAAGATCATGGTCGAAGAGGAGCGGATGCCGCTCATGGATTGGATCACGCGCTGGACAGTTGCTCCGGCCAAGCTGCTCAACCAGCCGCTGCCCTCTTTAGCGGCTGGGAGCACTGCGGATATGGTGCTGATCGATCCAATAACACCCTGGACGGTTGATCCCGACAAATTCAAGTCGCTCTCACGCAACACCCCGTTTACAGGGTGGAAGTTGAGTGCCCGCCCAGTTTTAACTATTTGCGGTGGTAAGGTGAGCTTTAAGTCGCTATAATATTATAATTAGTTTTTGATGTAAAAAATGATGAACTATGAAAACTGAATGCTTTAGAGATGCACAAGAATCGCTGCCGCCGGCCTGTTTTGAAAGTGCGCCGGATTGCGGGCTGATACTGGGCTCCGGCTGGAGCCGGGTGTTACAGACCGACTCGGTGATCGCCCGGGTGCCTTACGCCGAGATTGCCGGACTGGGGGCCAGCACCGTGGTGGGTCACAAGGGCGAGATGCTCCTGTTCAAACGCCATAACAAGCGCGTGATCGCTTTTATGGGTCGTCGGCACTGGTATGAAGGCCAGGGGTGGGAGCCGGTGGTGCTGCCGGTTGAAATCATGCGGCGTATGGGGGTCAAAAAACTCCTGATCACCAATGCGGCTGGCGGCATCAATCCCCGCTTCGCTCCAGGCGAACTGATGATCATACGCGACCACATCAACACGGCGGCCATCAACCCCTTAATCGGCAGGCTGGTGGAGGGCTGGGGAGGGCGTTTTCCTGATCAATCGCATGTCTACGCCACGCAACTCGTGGACTTGCTGCGTAAGGCGGCCCATGACAGCGACACCGCGCTCTCGGAGGGGATCTACGCCTTCACGACAGGGCCAGGGTACGAGACTCCGGCGGAGATACGGGCGTATGCCGGCATGGGGGCAGACGCAGTTGGCATGTCAACCGTGCCAGAGGCCATGGTCGCCTCGGCCATCGGAATGCAAGTTGGAGGGCTAAGCTGCATCACCAACATGGCAGCTGGGATCAGTGGACCACATCTCTCTCATCAAGAGGTAATTCAACAGACCGAAAAGAGCGCGCCAATCATGTCGTCTCTGGTCGATGCATTTCTGAAGAAGGTATAACTGCCTCAGGCCCTATAAACTTCCTGGCCTATTCCTTGCTGGAGGTTGAGGGCCAACCACTCCCTGTTGAGCGGTTCTTCTCGTTTGAATACCATCACGTCAATCGTTGGGACCGAGACCAATACATTTCTAGCGCAGCATAGCCGCAACCATTTTTTTCTCTCACAGAGGCACAGAGGTCTCAGAGCTGCGAATGGTTCAGAGGAATATACTACTACTCTCTGTACTACTATCATTCATATTCTTGTTTTTTTTGTACGTTTATTATCTCTCACAGAGGCACAGAGAACACAGAGAGTAGCTGAACTTTTCGCAGCACTGAGAGAATATTTTAAGGTGAAAAATCTTAGAGGTGAAAAATGTGGAAAACTGGGAACGTCGAGCCCGAACTTTACGCCTTTGAGTCTTTGCTGGTGGAAACTCTGAAACAACTCAGAGAACTCTGTGCCTCTGTGAGAGATAAAGAATTGGTTGCGGCTATGCTGCGCTAGGTTCCTTGTGGTTTCAAAAATTAAAGTGCAACCGTTTTGCCCCTTATGTCCAGTGATCTGCAGGCGCGGCTGCGCCAAAAAGTAGCACAGCCGTCCCGCCTGTGTTGGGTGCGGGCCGCACAGCCGAGACGGCTGTGCTACTTTCTAGTCGGCTAACTTCCTGTGCAACCGGGAGCTACTGCAGGCTGCATTGTCATTGTAGCATGATCACGGTTCCGCTGTATTTAACGGAGAAGAGCAGGTTGTCAATCAGTACGCACTCCTCGGGCGGGAAGAGCTGCCCGCCGCGGATGCCGAAGCCAGCCAGACTCATCGATGAAATCGTCTCCAACTGGGTGTCGGCATCCCCTGGTTTGCGCATGTTTGTTCTGAAACGCAGGCCATCGAAGGTCGCAACCTCCTCGGCTGGTGTGGGAGTTTCAAGCGTTGGTTGCGTTGAACCCATGTTAAACACCTTGAGCGAATAGGTGTTGGCAGATGGCGAAATCTCGGCATGGAAGCGGTACCAGTTGGCCGTGTTGATCGATGCGGTGGCATACAGGTTGCTGTAGTTGCCGTTTCCATCGCCGTCCGAAGCTGATATCGATACATTCGGATAAACTCCCCAACCGTTGGCCGATGGACTTGTGCTGTCGAAACCGAAATTCATCGCGCAGAAATTGCCGAAGTGCTGTGTGGCATTGCGGATAGGAGGTGGCCCACTTCTCATAAAAATCCGCATGGAACAGCTGAATATTAGCACAAGCCAAAAAGTTGTTTATCGGCCGTTTATAAGTGTAGTAGTCGCTCTATGAGCGACACATGCCGCTCGTAGAGCGGCTACTACACCCAATGCTGGCCGACGATGGCGGGCGACCCGCCTTCCAGTCGTTCGGCGTGGCATGCGATGGCGGATTACGTTTAAAAATCCGCCCTTGAAAATCGTCCACCAGCATCGTCGCCGCTATCGTAAACCAAAGGCGAAGCGACTTCAGTATTGCAACCAAACAAACGCTCTCTCCGATAAAGTTCGCGACAAAGCTGGCCTATTGCCCAGGGTCGGGGTCGCTATCGGAATCGGTATCGAAAAACGCAAAAAAACGACACCGATGCCGACTCCGACTCCGACTCCGAGTTGCATGACAGCACCTATCGACTGCGAAACCGACCTCCGCGCCCAGTGCGGATCTAGGCTTTTACCAGAGGGCAAGACAAACATATTGGTCCTTAAAAACATGTTTTCCCTAATGAAATATGTCGATTAATCAATCTTAATCCTAGAAACCCTGTACACCGATGTAAAAAAAGGGTTGAAAAGAAGAGATGGGGAGCTGTCAAGCATAATGAAGTTTGTCGCATTTAACATTGCAATCCAGCGAGGCTTTGCAGCTTTGAATGCCGTTCGACAAACTCCTCGGCCAGCACACGGTAGGCTATGGCACCGCGGCTTTGAGGATCGAAAAATACAACTGGCTGACCAAAGCTGGGCGCCTCGCTGATCCGCACATTGCGCGGGATAATGGTGTCGTAAACCAGATCGCCGAAGTGTTCCCTGACCTCAGCCACAACGTCAGCGGCGAGCCTGGTGCGCGCGTCAAACATGGTCATTAGAATACCCTCAATCGAGAGGCCGGGATTGACCCCGCTGGCGCGCATTTGCTCAATCAGATGCGTGATCACACTCAGCCCCTCCATAGCGTAGTACTCGCACTGCATGGCCACAATAATGCTGTCCGCGGCGGCCAGAGAGGATGTCATCAGAATACCGATCGAGGGCGGACAGTCCATCAGCACATAATCAAAAACACCGGCTGTGAGCACCCGGTCGATCTCGCGGCGCACAACAGAGAGGTGGTTATCCTCACGCGCAATCTCGATCTCAGCACCCGCCAGATCCAGCTCGGAGGGGATAATGTTAATATTGGCGTAGGGAGTTGGCTGAATAATATCAGCCACATCCGCTTTGCCGGTGATCACGGGATAGAGGCTGACTCCCGGCTGGCGCTCAAGGCCAAGTCCGCTGGTGGCATTGGCCTGAGGATCCAGATCAATCACCAGCACGGTTTTATCGAGTAACGAGAGGGCCGCCGCCAGATTGACGACCGTGGTTGTTTTTCCAACCCCCCCTTTTTGATTGGCAACAGCGATCACTCTTGTATTACGCACACTCATATTTTATCCTGACTGCAAGTTTGAAAACCGTTGCGAACGAATTACTGTGCTCAACCCTTGATCATGCCGATTTCACGCGCATAGGCAAACATGCCCCCTGCTTCGATCACAGGCGCCACTGCGCCAGCTGGCTTTAAGGTAAAGACCTTGCCATCCGAGACGCGGGTGATCGTGTTGCCAATAATGTCAATCTCCGCCTCGTCGCCGGTTTTAAAACAATCGCAGAGACGCTCGTTTGACTCGAGCGGATAAATCTCGCCGGTGGCCACTGAGTTACGGAAGAAAATCCTCGCATAGCTCTCTGCCACCACCGCCTTGGTGCCAGCCGCGCCCAGCGCAATCGGGGCGTGCTCACGCGATGAGCCGCAACCAAAGTTGCGCCCCCCGATAACAATCGGATAGGGGGTTGTCCCATCACTGTTCGACGCAAATTTCGTGAACCCCTCGGGCAGGCCAGCCAGCGCGTAAGAGCCCAGTTTACGGTACTCCTCCGGAATGGTTGGCACGAGATTCAGATAGCAGGCCGGGATCAGTAGATCAGTGTCGATATTGTCCTGAAGCACATAGACAGGCCCCTTGATCATATTTTTTTGACTCATGAAAATTCTCCTTATTAAATCAAATATCGCGAGGGTCAGTAATGTAGCCCTTAATTGCTGTGGCAGCGGCCGTATAGGGCGATGCCAGATAGATCTGTGACTTCTTTGAGCCCATACGTCCAACAAAGTTGCGGTTGGTGGTGCTCAGAACCACCTCTTCGCCGTGTGTACGGCCAAAGGTGTCGCTCGGGCCTCCCAAACAGCCAGCGCATGATGGCGGCGCGATTGGCTCGACACCGGCTTCTTCAAAAATTGAGCGCAGGGACTGACCGTTAATCTTGGTGGTATCCAGCCCTTTTTCAACATACCGCGTAGCGGGAACAATCAGTGTTCTAACCCCCACCTCGCGACCCTGCATGATTTTAGCGGCCATATAAAAATCCTCCAGCTTGCCACCAGTGCAGGACCCAATGTAAACCTGGTCAACCTTGATCCCGCTGCACTCACGCACCAGAGCTTTGTTATCCGGCAGATGCGGTTTTGCAACTATAGGCTCCAACTGCGAAACATCATAGTGGTACTCGGCCTTCACCTTTGCGTCGGCATCGCTGTAAAGCGGATAGAAGGGCTTGTCTGTGCGCGCTTTCACATATTCAAATGTTTTCTCATCAGCTGCAATGATCCCGTTTTTCGCACCTGCTTCAATTGCCATATTACAAATCGTGCAACGCTCCTCAATGCTCAGCGCGTCAATTGTTGTGCCGGAGAACTCCATTGCGCAGTAAGTTGCACCATCCACTCCAATGTCACCAATGATGTTAAGGATCAAGTCTTTGGCTGAGATATACTCAGGCACCACGCCATCCAGCACAAAGCGGAGAGTTTCAGGAACTTTGATCAGCAGCTTGCCAACGCCCATGATAAAGCCAGCATCCGTATTACCAATGCCGGTTGAAAACGCACCCAGTGCGCCAGCCGTACAGGTATGCGAATCAGTGCCAAAGATAATCTCGCCAGGTCGCACATGGCCAAGCTCAGGTAGTGCCACATGGCAGACCCCGCAGTAGCTATCTGTGCCGGGATCGTAAAAGTATGGCAACCCCTGCTCTGCTACAAAATCACGCAGAGTGTCCACATTCCGGCGCGCTTTCTCGTCTGCCGTGTAGATGTAGTGATCCGGTATAATCACTATTTTCTCGCGATCAAAAACCTTCGCATCCGCGCCGAATTCGCGTTTAAAGATACCGATTGTCCCAGGGCCGCAAACATCATGTGTCAATAGGACATCCACATTGACCCATATATTATCGCCGGGATTGACCACATTCACCCCTGCCCCTTTGGCGAGGATTTTTTCTGTAATTGTCATTCACATCTCCTAGTTAGAGTATTTGTCGTCTGGCTTCAGCGCCCTTGGACCAATTTGAAGAACCGATCCTGGTACTGTTCAAAGACCGAATTATCCTGCAGAAATTTGCCCAGTGGCTTAATCAGAGAGGGGTCAACCTGTGCTGCTGTAAAGGCTTTTTCAATGTCTTCGCGAATCCCTTGCGGAATGCCATCCTGCATAATAAACATATGGCGCTCATGCAGTTCACGGATATTGCTGACAGCCGAACTCTCGATCACCTTCCAGAACAGCTTGACCAGGCAAACATCCCAGGGCTCATCCACACCCTTGATCACAGCGGCGAAAGGATCTTTGCGGGAGTTGATATCCGTTCTCACCCGCTCCATAACCGTCTGCAACGAGTCGGTGACCACCTGCTCGCTGAATGACTCCTTTTTCAACGTGTACCCGTAGCGCAGCACCCGGACGGTGTCCTCATGCTTTTTCAGCCACTCCATATAGCGGCGCGCCTCCTCGCCAAAGCCCTCCAGCATTGTGTTCGCATAGGAGGACGGCGTGATAATCTGTGGACGCAAAGCCTGCATGCGTCCCTCACGCACCCGCACTTTACTGGTGTCATCCATCAGCTCACAAACCATATGGTAATTAATAATGGTATTACCAAAAGTTTCAATGTGGCGCGTCGGCAAAAGCACAATCTCCGTGTTGTTCACGGCGTACCAAAAGTCAAATTCTGTAGAGTTTTTTTTCATTTGAGGTTTACAATATATCACATCAGCCAAAGGATGTCACTACGATAGAGGTATGAGATTACAAATTGGCTTGCGTATTAATACAAAGCAATATATTATAAGATGCTTTTAAACCATAATGTTTTAAATGACAAAAATATGCATAAGAGAAACAGTTTGTGAAAATAGCATTTGTTACTGACGCATACAACTACGGGCGCGGCGGCGACGTTGCGACCATACGCATGGCTGAAGGGCTCAAAAAACGCGGGCACATAATTACCGTGGTGGCTGCCATATCAGTGCAGCCAGAGAGGTTTTTTCAAGTCAAGGGGTTTTACCCTCCTCTCACAAAGGAGGCCTTTACAAAGGGTGATTATATATGGGGTATTGCCGAAAAAAAAGTTTTGCGTAAAGCATTTGCGGATGTTGATCTAATCCAAGTGCAACACCCGTTTGTGCTCGGCCACGGCGCTGTAAAAGTCGCGAAAGCAATGGGCCGGCCGGTGATCGGCGCATTCCACGCCCAACCGCAGAATATTCTCGGAATGATGGGCCTGGAAGGCCGTTTCAAAGAGTACTGCCTAGCCAAATTATTTATGTTTCTTATGTTCAACCGCGTACCCTTTTTGCAATGTCCCTCCCAATTCGCTGCCAACATAATGAAAAAAAGCGGTTGCAAGAGTGCGCTCAGGATTATTTCAAATGGAATACCAGCCGAGTTTGTGGCAACGCAAGAGAGTCGTCCGGAGTGGTTCGGCAATAAGCTGGTCCTTCTCAGCATTGGACGTTTTGCCCCTGAAAAACGGCAGAAGCTAATGATCCAAGGGGTGAAACACTCCAAATATGCCAATCAGATACAATTACTTCTCTGCGGTCAAGGTGCGGATCTGGAAGCGTTGAAAGCATTGGGTGCCAAGCTGCCAGTCAAACCTTTTATTCAGCATATCAGTGATGCGGACAAGCTAATGTACCTGAATACAGCCGATCTCTTTCTCCAAGCCTCAATTGTGGAATTAGAGAGCCTCTCATGTTTAGAGGCGATTGGCTGCGGGCTGCCGTGTCTCATCGCAAACTCACGAGATAGCGCCGCCCCACAGTTTGCTCTGGATAAACGGTTTCTTTTCACCTCCGATGATGTGGAAAGCCTTGCAAACAAAATCGACTATTGGTTTGAAAACAGAGTGGAATTGAAGGCTTATAAACAAAAAGCACTGGCCATGGCGAAAAATTACGATATGGAAAAATGCTTGGATAAAATGGAAGCGCTTTATGCGGAGGCCCTACAACACCACAGATCACATAGTTCAAAATGAAGAAAGACAATCGTCAGCGACGGCAGATACCTGCTGAGATGATTATCCCCGTCAAGCGGGATAACAAGAAGATTGATTTCAAAAAACCGTATAAGTTTATCTATTTCAACTGGTGGTTTGAAATCTTAACCATGCCGGTATACCTACTCTGCGCTTCGCTAGTCGGGTTGTGCGCGCTCTATTTCAAGCTAAAGGTCAGCGGCAAAGAAAACATGAGCATCCTGCGTGAGCAAGGATGTATTGTGATCGCAAATCACTGCCATTATTTCGACACGATCTTTGTGAACTACACGCTGTTTCCGCGCCATCTCTACACAGCCGTGGCACAGAGGAACTACGAGGTTCCGTTTGTTCGCCGCCTACTACGGTTCTTACGGGCTTTCCCCATTCCCAAAGGCCAGCAGGGACTCAAAAAAATGATCAAACCTGTGGGCGAAGCTCTGCGCCGAGGATGTCATGTTCTGATCATGCCGGAGGGCGATCTATGCCTTATGAGCCAAGAAATTTTTAGTTTCAAACCCGGCGCTTTTTACCTTTCCTACTATCATCAGGCCCCTATTTTACCGATTGTTTACGTGCTGGCGCCACGGGGTAAAACCAATGCCGCCCCGCAGCCGTGGCGACTCCGCTTCCACCAGGTGATCGGCCCTCCTATTTATCCACCGCCGCGCGCTGCGGACGAAACAATCACCCAGGCAGCGCTGGACGCGATGATGGATCAAGCCGCGCAGTGGATGGAGGATACGATCGCTTGCTACCAGCCGTAAACACCTCGAAGATTTTTTACCTCAAAAAAATATCATACTTTTGAATTGACATTTTTCGCCACCACGCGCATAATAATACCATTAATGAAATTAGAGATAATTTTGTTACCGCTCAGGCAGTCATAATTCCGGCTCCTGAATTTTGACCAGTTAAACGTTTTTATGGAAAGTTAGTGACATGAATAAAAAAAATTCGCCCGACACGATTGCCTCCACCCGCCGTCAATTTCTACGCGCCTCAGCACTAGCAACCGCTGCCATGGGATTCCCCGCAGTGGTGCGTGCCCAAAATTTAAACAGCAAATTAAACATCGCCGTGATCGGATGCGGGGGGCGCGGAAGCGGCAACCTGGCAGCTGTTGCGGCGAATGATGAGCAGCAGATCGTGGCACTCTGCGATGTGAATGAAAACAACTTGAATGCCGCGTCCGCAAAATATGTGAATGCCAAAAAATTCATTGATTTCAGACAACTCTATGCGGAATTAAAGGATTACGATGCAGTGGTGGTGAGCACAGCGGAACACACTCACGCGCTGGCCATGCTGCCTGCGCTAAAAGCTGGCAAGCACGTTTATTGTGAAAAGCCGCTGACACACAATGTCTGGGAGACACGGATCATTCGTGAAGCCGCCAAGAAGGCGAAAGTGGCGACCCAGATGGGGACGCAGATCCATGCTGGGGTGAATTACCGTCGCGTGGTGGAGTTAATCCAAGGGGGGGCGATTGGCCCGGTGACCGAAGCCCACGTCTGGGTTTCGCGGGCTTGGGGATTGCAGAGTCCTGAAGCGGCGGCGAAGTTTGGCGACATCCTGGCAGTGCAGGAGCGCCCGCAGGAAGCGCAAACACCTCCCGCATATTTCCACTGGGATTTGTTCCTTGGGCCTGCGGCGGAGCGGCCGTTCCACAGTGTTTATTTCCCCGGGCCAAAGTGGTATCGGTGGTGGGATTTCGGCAGCGGAACGATGAGTGACTTGGGCTCGCATTTTAATGACCTGCCCTTCTGGGCGCTGAAATTGGATGCCCCGCTGACGGTCGCTGCCTCCGGCCCGCCGCCGCATCCCGAACTGGCCCCGGCTTCAATGTCCGCCCACTACGAATATGGTCCGCGCGGTGACATGCCGGCAGTGGAACTCACCTGGTACCAGGGTGAGATGAAACCGCAGATCTGGAAGGACAAACAAATTCCCCAGTGGGGTTCCGGCTGCCTGTTCATCGGCGGCAAGGGCATGCTGCTGGCGGATTATGGCAAGCACATTTTGTTGCCTGATGAGAAATTCAAAGATTTCGTGCGCCCTGCGCCAACCATTCCCAACAGCATCGGCCACCACGCGGAATGGCTACAGGCATGCAGAACCGGCGGGCCGACGACATGCAACTTTGACTATAGCGGCGGACTCACCGAGGCCAATCATTTGGGAAATGTGGCGTATCGTGTCGGCAAAAAAATCATCTGGGATGCAGCCAAACTGCAGGTGACAAATGTCCCTGAGGCTGCGGCATTCGTTAAACGAACGTATCGCAAGGGCTGGGAATTTGATGCTTAGCAAAGGCTGCTCCAGCTCCGCCAATGAGTGTGCGCGCTGTTGGCAATAAAAAATAGAGCGAGGGAAAATACCTGCTCTACCCTCCATCCTTTTACTGAAGTAACTCTTCAAGCGCTTGCTTATGCTCTTCGTTGCCGGGCAAGCCGCGGATCTCCCGCCATACTCGATTATAAGGCTTTTTGTCAACCCCCTTAGCTTCGAGTCGGTTGGAAGCGCCACGAAACGCTAAGGTTTGGCAATGTGCATCAGGCGCGGTGACGGCATGGCATAGCAGAGCAGGCAGTGAAGCGTTATCGATCCAGTCAACCAGTGCGCGCACCGCAGCCCTCGCTACGCCCACATCAGGCGCGGCGGTTGCTTCTTGGACCACACTGAGCAATTTGTCGCCGCCAATACGTGCGGCGGTTTCTAACAGCACCGGTTTTTGCGTGTCGCTGGCAGTTGCCAGCGTATCGAGCAATCTGGATGTGTAAATACCGGAGGTGTCGCGTCGGGCAGCCATTGCGTAGGCGGTTTGCGCTTCGGGCTTCTGCTTATCATTGGTCAGGAGCAGTCTCTTCACGAGCATCTTGGCCTCTGCTGGTGTGGCGATTTCACGTAACAACCGGAAGCCTAAAATGGCGGTTCCATCCTCAGCGGCATCAATGGCTGCCAGGCCAATAGGGAGTACGGAGTTGACACGCCGGTCACACAATAGCTCTAGCGCAACCCGCTTGCCAGGCTCGCTGAAGGACGCGTAGTTGGCGGTCAACGGGGCGATTAGGTCAGCGGTTTTTAAAAAACGCAGGTTGTCGCGTGTCATGGTTTGACGGTTTGGCGGCAGGTGCTTCAGGTAGGTATCCATGACGGAGGCAAAGGCGGTTTGGTCAAGTTGAAGCATGGCGCGCTGGGCCGTGTTAGCGACTTCGTCATCATCATCCGACATGCAGTCGATCAACTCTGACGCGGCAGCTTTGTCGCCGCGTGCGCCCAGCATGTCAAGCAGCATGATTTTGTGCGCCCCCGCGGCATCTGGCAATTTGGCCGCCCAAGTACGTGTCTCGGCGCTGCCGCCTGTGGAGCGAGCCCAGGTGAGAGCAACGCCGGCATATGCCGGAACAGGATCAGCAAACGCTTCGAGCAGGGCCGCCATACGGAGCTCCGGTTTGAGTGCGGCAAGGTCACGATTGAGTTGAGCGCAGCGCGTCATTGTTATGCCAGTAAATTTTGCAGGCAATGCGGCGCCAACCGACTGCGCGGTAATAGCAGCAAGGGCGGCGATACCTGAGTCTTCTGAGTTTTCCAGCTTTTGGATGGCCTTGGCTTGTTGCGGTAAACCGCACCAACGCAACTGATCTAAGAAAAAGCAGACAACATCTGCCGCCGACGCGGCCTCTGCCGCCTGTAGCAAGGCATCGGCATAGGCTTCGCGTTGTTGCGTGGAAGCACCCTTGCGCATCACATACTGCGTCATGGCAGCGATACGGGTAACAGCTACCGGATCAGAGGCACCGTCGGTCTTGACCTCCACCAGCAGAGCTTGCAGAGCAGAGGCTCCTTGCCGGAGCGTTTCGTTGAGGGAAACTTCTGTGATGCCTTCCAGTGCGGCGCAGTTTCTATCTGCCCACTGGGCCGCGCTTTCCTGCGCCTTGAGGACATTGGCGGCGGACAGCATCAGCCCAACCAAAAGAATTCGATTTATAAAGTTCATGATATGACTCCTCTCTCTTGTTTTTGAGAGTGTTAGTAGGTTAAAGTTTTGTATCAGATCTTCCAAGGAGCACGCGACTGCTGATAGATCAAGCGGTCGACAGCTGGATCGTCGACAGCACACAGGTTGACGGGGTCAAATTGGAAGCCCCGTCCGAGCCGCATAGCGATGATGCCTAAGTTTACCATTGTGCAGGAACGGAATCCATTCTGTTCGTTCAACGCAAACATACGCCGATTTTTAACGGAATCCAGGAAATCCGTCTGTTGCGGTGCTGGGTCTGGAAGCTCCGATAAGATGGCATCGAGATTCGGTATGTCCGACTTCAAACCAGACCAGATTTTACCTTTCGGACCTTCTAGGAACGGGGTGTTTTTGAGGGAATTATTCCCGTCCAAAATAATTTGGCACCCGTCGGCATAGGTGTAGGTGATGCGTCGGAACGATCCGATAGCATCGGGATGCTGCGGCAGACAATCGATCTCGATTTTTACTGGATTAGTGTGGTCCTTTTCAAGCAGATACTGGACAGGATCAAGATAGTGCTGGCCCATATCTCCCAAGCCGCCGCCGTCGTAATCCCAGTACCCGCGGAACGTGCCGTGGGTCCGATGCGGATGGTAGGGTTTATAAGGTGCGGGACCGAGCCAGAGTTCATAGTCGAAATATTCGGGAACTGGCTGCGGTTTAAGGTTGGTCCTGCCGCTATGGTGAAACTTCCATGTGAAACCCGTGTGCCCGCCGACAACAACCTTCAAAGGCCATCCAAGCAGGCGATTTTCGACCGCTTTTTTGATAGGTTTGACTTCGGTCTGCATGCCATAAAAGCCTGATTGAAAGCGGAACCAGGTATTCAGACGAAAGATACGAGCGTTGGATTTTACAGCCGCCATAACACGGCGTCCCTCGCCGATGGTGCGGGTCATAGGCTTCTCGCACCAGATATCCTTGCCTGCCTGCGCTGCCATGACAGATATGAGACCATGCCAGTGGGGCGGAGTGCAGATGTGTACAATGTCGACATCCGGACGTGCAAGTATCTCGCGGAAATCACGGCACGCGAAAACCTTTCCGTAGCCGTTCTGCTCAGCCGCAACCACGCCTTTATTCACGCGTTGTGCGTCTGGGTCACAGAGAGCGACCAGCTGGGTCGCTTTATAGCCGAGGTGGTTGCTAGAGTGCGCAATTCCCCCGAAACCAATTAATGCGCGCGTCAATTGATTGCTAGGAGCGGTCTCAGAACGCAGTAACCGCGCGGGCACAATGGAAAAAGCCGCAGCAGTTGCTTTTTGCAGGAACGCGCGACGATCAATAATGGATTTCATATGACTCCCCCTATTATAACTAGTTTTAAAAAATACTAAATATGTTAGCTTTATCGCTCCCAAAATGCAAGCAAAATGGAGAAATTTGCATTATAATTTAATCATGGACAAAAATTCTGCTTAGAAATCAAAATCAAGCTGACCGGAGACCACCACCTTGCGCCCGCTCTCTATGCTCGAATCCGAAGTATCGTAAACAACGAATTTCACCGAAGGAAAGTGTCGTGAGAGCTCCTGCTGAATGTATCTTTCCACTGCCCTTACATTTTCCACATCGTCATCAGAAAAACCGACACTGATCGAACGGCGGCCAAGCCCCTCTTCACTCTGTGCCATCAGCCGGGCCACATGCTCAACAAAGTCGCGAATCGCGAACTGCTTGGGATTCTCCTGTGCGGCCCCTTGGCCCCCAGCCTCATGCAGCCACTCCTTGAACCCAGGATTGGTCACAGCATGGTAGCGGTTGAGCGAGAGGTAATACGCAAGAACCTCATGGTCGCTTTTCTCTTTGGTCTCACCATTAAAGGCCGCCTGATAGCCACGTAGATTGGCCAGCATGGTTTCACGCTCCCCGCTGGTCAAAGCTAGGTCAATGAAGAGTTTAACCGCCGCTAAAATCGAACTGGTGGCATGTCCGCGCGCAGTGACAATTGCAAAGAGCCTGCCCTCAATCAAAGTCTCCTTCAACTTAGTGAATGATGGTGCCGGGGGAACTTCTCCGGTTAAAACCCGCTCCAATGCAGCGCGAGTGTCTTTGAGAAAGCCGCTCTCTTGATCGCCCTCGTAATCTTGGAAATCTTTAAAGGCCAGATCCCAATCACCTCGCGGCGCTCGGTAATTTTCAGTATCGCCCCGGATCACGGCGAAAAGAGAGGTGGAAACCGAATGATCCACCCAGTTGCCATCCGCGTCTTTTTTTTCTAAATAAATCCTGGTGGGCATATGCAGAATGTTATCATCCCAATCAAAAATGTAATATTTTAAATCACGATCCGCCACTTGCAGGTTCACATTTTTATACTGACTCACCATATGTATTTCGATCAGAGTTTAGGGTTAGGGGTTACGGCAGTAAGTCTAACTCACAAGTTAACTGGGTTCCCTGCTGGCGCGGGAATCACAGACTGTCATGTCGGTTGTTATGGAAATTCGTCTCATCTAATTCACCAAAAAACTAAGAAATAGATTAGCAGATATACCCCCTATTGGAAAGCTCACAATGCTCATCCGTCTTCAGACTTCGCAAGAGCTACGCCCGACAAGTCGTCCCGTAACCTAGCTTCGCCCACTACTACACTGAATCCATATAAACGTTCGACAAGCAACTTTTTAGAAAGAACAATTAATTGTTTTTTCTAGTCGCTTAAGCGACTAACGTACCTCAGCTGGCGGCGGAACCTCGCATACCACTGCCCCCAGCTCATCGCTTAGCACCAATACCGCCAGCATCTCGATACCCTCAATCTCATTGCCATTCAGCGACACGTAGTCAAACCTCCCGCGCAGATCAGTGTACCCATCCTTGAAAAAGATCACTTTGCCCGCATGTGTCCGGGCATAGACTTTCACATAAACCGCAGGCACCGGCAACCCAGCCCCGGCATGACGTACAACCAGCTGGCCATAGCGCTCCACCAGCTGCACATCAAGGGTGCTGGCGTAATAGACCTGATGACGCCGCACACCAGCCGTTACAGCTTCGACCATCACATTCCTGGTGGCCAGGCTCTCCGGCACTTTCACTTCCATCCACTCTTGAGCATTCTTGATCTCAGCAGGCTGGGAGAGCATTGGTCGAATATTGGCGAACTGTGACCCATCCGCCTTGACAAACGGGGAACGCGAGAAGAGCAACTCAATATCCATTGGATAGAAGTTCAACACGCAACTCTTGATGTTCGCCCCTTTGACCTGTACCACACCACCCTCCACCTTCATCTCCAGCGTGGGCTCCGTGGCTGCCAACGCGGCTTGCGCCTGGTTGCGGTCACGGCGATCAACAGCGCTCAGCCCTGCCTCGCCCTTGATCTCTTTGATCTGCGCTGCCACCAGCTCGAAGCGGTTGCGCCAGAGATCCACCCCAATATCCGCATAGTGCTCGGCCAGCCTCTGCGCCCGGTTGAGGTCGTTGCGGTAAAAGGCCAGCCAGGCATCCAGATAGTCATACTGAAGTTGCTCAGCGATCTTGTTGCGCTCAACCCGGCCAAACCATTGAAGCGCCTCTGCAATCCGATCCTGCAGTGTCATGGCCCAGGCCACAGCCAGTTTATCGGCCTCGCTCAGCGCAGGCTGGCAGGCCAATACCTGCATGTATCTCTCATAGTTGGCTCTAAACCGCTGATTCAAGATTTTGTGCTCCTGGCCGACCTTGTGCGCCCGCGGGTTGACCAGCGGCGCATACTCCAGATGCTGGTAAAAATTGCGTTCCACTGGATCAATTTTCAGGAGTACCGAATCAATGCTCAGCCCGCACTGAGTCGCGAACGCGCCCCGCGCCAGATACTCAGCGATCCAATCCGGCACGTTATGCCTCAGGCTGTAAGACCACAGTGTCTCATCATAAACCAGGCGCTCGGAGAGCAGCGTAAGCACCTCCTGGAAGTACAGCTTATCTTTCATGCGCCAGGCGACCTCCGCCAGATCAGTCCGGTACAGATTGTGGCTCTTGAGATACTCCACCACCTCCGCGTTGCTGCCGCTCTGTGAGATCCAGCCCCACGACTCCTTGTCAGTGCCGCTCAAAGCGTCCACCACATTAAAGGTCAAAGCAGCAGCTTCGCCAATCACCTGTTCATCGCTCGAGAGTGTCACTGGATAGTGCGGATACTTGCCGCTCTCAGGGAAGTAGAAGAAGAACTCCTGCATGTGGGTGGCATAGGGTTCAAGGGTCACATAGAATCCCTTGGTGTAAAAACCACCCAGCACCGGCAGCGCGCCTTGCGGAATCTGCAGCAGCACCCGCAACTTGAGACGACCACCCGTGGGGTTGGTCAACACCACCTGCGCTCCGTAAACCACGCGCTTGAGAAATTCATCTGCAACGGTTTTGTCAAAGCGCTCATTGCCCTCATAGCGATAGCGATCATCAGAGCGGAAGAAGCGCTGCGCCACCAGTGCCTGTCCCTCAGCCGCCCGTTCGCTCTCCAGCACCTCGCGGTGATACACCACCAGCGCTGAGGCGGCCTGCAGCTTGTAACTTCCGACCTCGCGGCTCTCAAGATGCGCCGCCGCCTCAAAGGGCAGATCCATCACCGCCAGTGCCAGCATCATCTCAGCCAAGGAATTCGCGGCTGCAGCCGCCTGGCCGCTCACAAATCCGCGCTCGCCCCGGTGCGCGGCATACTCCTGCCAGAAAATATTTGCTGAAATCAGCTCAGGGCCCTGGCTCTCAATCGGCAGCTCGTAGTAGTTGTTCTCAGCCCACTCTTTGGTGCTCTCCAGGCGCTGATAGAGCTGGCGCGCCGTGCCGCGCGCCTCAAGCCCAGCAGCGAAAGGATCGCCTACCGACATATCACGCTCCGCCTCTTTTCTCCCACACTGTGCCACTTCCAGCTCTACTAAGGGAGTCGGTGCCATGGGTTTCGCTGCTCCAATAGTGCGCTGCAAAGCACTCTTGGGCATCATCACCGGACTACGCACCGACGCAACTATTTCAATTTTTTCAGCCCCAGTAAGCCGTGCCCTCTCTCCGTCGGCCTGTGTATCCGGTTGACCTTTCTCACGACCTTCCACCCCCTGCCGGGAGTCCAATACCCGCCCCTGCAACGCTGTGTCAAAGAGCCGGTTGATATGCTCTTGATCAACTGGCAGCAGTTCTACCTGCTCACGAATCTCACGGGCAATCGCAGCCTTGCGGCCTGCAACCCGCTGCGCGAGCAGTGCCCGCTCAGCAGCATTCAGCCGCGAGTACCCATACCCACTCTGATAGCGACCCAGATCCGCTCCGATCAGCCAGTGGTCAACAAAACGCTTGTCTTTTTTGGCTGCCACCAAGGGTTTGATCACGCGCTCGAAGAAGGGCTGGTCTTTAAAGTAAAGAAAGAGATTCAGCTCATGACAGGCGTACTTTGAATACAGCTCGCGCTTGAGCTTTGGCTCCAGCGCAGGCCAATTTGCCACAAAGTCGAATTTTTTAAGCTCCGGATCATTGCTAATAGCGTCAAAGAGGTTGTAGAGCTTGCCAACTGTATCGTATATCTCAAAGCGCGCTGAGCCAAGATCTTTGATCTCCAGTCTCCCGCCCGCTGCCAGCACCGTGGCCCTTTGCTTCTCTGCGTAGCCGACATCAGCGGGCAAGCTCTCTGCCAGCCGCAGATCACGGGTAGCAACCGCGCCCCCCGCCAGGGCAAACTCGCGCACTACCAGACTCTCGGGATCAACCGCGGCAATCCGCAGGTGTGGCTTGCCCTTCAGCGCCGCCAGCGGCACTGTGATCGCGCCCTCCGCATCGGGCTTGAGGTTATAGAGCGTGACCGCACTCTCTTTGAGAAAGTTGCATGCGCCAATCGCGTCCGCGGGCGCCGCCCCGCTGCGCTTGGCTCTTCCACCAAGAGCCCTGCGCTTCGCCGCCGCGCTTGGCGCGTCAGCAACAGAGTCGAAGGACTGACCCAAGGCCAGCGACTCTTTGTCCGCCTCGCTCGTTTGTGTAGACCAGGGGGCGACCAGCAGCCCCGGACGCTGCAACATGTTACCAGGGTATTTCTGAGCCTGCTGACGCTCCAGGATGTAGCGGTATTCATCGCCGATATCGCGTCCTGATTTATAGTGGCAACCAGGATAGCGCCAACCCTGCGCCAGCAGCGCATGGCCCCCCGCCACACTCAGATGATCCGACAGGGAAAACTCAGGCGCATAGCGGGCGGCAACCAGATGCACTCGCGCGTATTTCGACACATTGGCCAATTGCACCCGCAACTCAGTTGCATTACTGCTGACTGCGGCGATGGTCAGCGGTTTTAGTTTCGTACGCTCAAGAACGCGCCGCTGTGAGATCAGATCTCTGCCATCAACTTTAGCCTCGGTCACACGCACCGGGATCTTGCGTCCCAAGCCAATCAGATTCAGCTCGTAATCGCCAGCCGGCAGTCCTTTGATCTTAACCATGCCATCTTCGCAGGCGAGCGCCGCACGCCACTCTCGCACGTAGGCTCCGCCGCGGAGCTCTAGCAGCGCAAGGTCCTCCGACACGCTCAAGGTCTGTGGAACTGCCAGCTCCAGGGTTTCATTGACTGCCCCGTGCAGCTCTTGCGGGTAGGCGCACCCGCTCTGCTCCAGATTCCATGTGCATTGCCGAGCGCCGACACCATCCCAGGTACCGCGCATCCGCTCAATCTCTTGCAGCTCACCCAATTGAATCAGGCCGTCCTTATCGCTCTTGAGCGAGGCATTGATCTCGCGCGTGAACAGCCGGTGCTTGAAGACAAGGTGCAAGGGAACATCAACCCCTGCCTCGCCGTTCTTGCCGCGCACCTCAAGCGTGTATCCCTTGCTATGACGTACAAGAAAGAGGTGGCGCACATCTGTGCCGCGCTCGCTGGCATTGAAATCGAAACTAGCGGACGCTGCCAACTCCTGCTCTTTGTTGAGCGACATGTTCTCCACCCTGCCATCCAGTGCAAAGCTGATGCGCACACAGCGGGCGGACACGCGGAACTGATGCACAAAATCAGCCTCTTCGCTGAAGGCAGGCACCTGCACCACTGCCTTTGATTCAACTCCGTCCAGATCAACTGAGGTAAGCGTGAGTTTCGTTTTTTTCAGTAACGAAAGCGCAACACTCTGTCCATTCAGCGCCAGCCTCGGGCGCACCACAACCTCGCACAGCTCACCGGCGATCAAAGCCTCGCGATCAACATAAAATCCGCCTTCGAGCGTATAACTCTCACTGGAGTGGTTGAATCTAATCAGCGATGAAAAATTGCCGGTGCTGACCACCAGATATTTCTCACCTGGCCCGGAGGTTGCGGGTGAGGAAGCAGCGCGGGGCACGCGCGGCATAATCGGCTTGTCCTTTACGCTGGCAAACGGAATGTAGATGCGTCCATCCTGCGCGGCTGCAAAAGGGGCACCGTTAAACCATCCAATACAATCCTGCACTGGCTGGCCACCCTCATCATAAACCGAGAAGGCGTGTCCCCCAGCACTAATGGAGGGCACCACCTTGAGATGACCCTTCTGCACCAAGGCGCGGCTGCTGCGCCCGTTGCCGATCAGCTCAATTATGTAAACGCCGCGCCCCTGCAACTCAGGGAACTGGTACTCGCGCCGCACCCGGATGGCATCTGCCTCGCTGTACTGGTAAAGCTTCTCGTGCGTGGGTGTCAGCCCATTGAGATCCATGGAGAGGTCAATCGGCACTCCGCTTTCCCGGAAGCAGTTCTCGGTGTTGATCTCATAGACCTTGACGATCAGTGATTTCACATTCTTGACATAGGCGCTGAGAACCACTGGTGCATCGCGCCCAGCAACCACTGGATTCTCATCAGCAAACTCAATATCCACGCGCCGTTTAATCGCATCATACTGCGAGCGGCTCAGCCAGGGAATCCATTGCTCCGGTGTTCCCGCGCCAGCAGTGATCTTGGCCTCGGCGAAGATTGCCCGCAGATACTCCTCTTTGAAGTACGGGGCAAACTCTTTATAATCCGGTGCTTCAGCGAAAACTCGCAGCAGGCACTTGCGCACCAGCGGCTCCTCATTGCCAATCGGCGGCAGCCAGCGGGCGTTGTACTGCTGATTAAAGTCCAGCGCATAAGCACGTTGCGCCCCCTCCACCCGGGGCGCATAGGGGGCGGCGCGCGGATATTTGACATATTCCATCAAGCGTTCTTTGTTAAACTCGCCGCGCTTGAGATCGTTCCTGATCCAGTTGCAGAGCAGATTGGCTTTGCGCGAATTGAAATCCTGAATCAGATTTTGCAGCGCGCCCCAGAGTCGAGCGTAATAGGCATCCCTCTGATCCAGCTCACGCTCCAGATCCACCTCATCTTGCGGCAGCAACCGGGCGAGATAGGTTTCCACAAAGCACTCGCTGCGCCATAGCTCGCCGCGGATGCCGGCCAGCTCTTCCAGCTGGGCCAGCGTCAGCTTGGAATGAATCTCCAATGCGCCGAACTGCGCGCCCTCACGCCGCTGCAGGTCAGCGGCAATCAGGCCTACCAGCCCCTTGAAATCCGGGCGAATGAGACGCTTGAGCAGATCCAACTGCTGCGCCTCCCTCATCGGAGTACCCTGCAAAAGATGAAAGCCCGCTGGTTCAAGCAACCTGAGATCATCCAGCCGCTCTTCCAGCACCTGTGCCAGCAGCACCTTCCGTGAAACCTGCCTGTTGTCAAACTCTGAAGGAAGGTTAACAACACGCGAGGCATCCTTACGCGAATGGTCAAAGCGCAGCCCCAGCAACGCGGTGATGTATTTGAGTGATTCCTGCGGGGCTGCGGGATAGCGCAGCAACGCCTCGCGGTTCAACAGCTCACGGGCGCGAATATCAGGCCAGCCCTGACTTTGACGCTCCCCCTTCCAAGCCTCCATAGTTTTTTTAAAGGCAGTAAAATCGCCTCGATTGAGTTCATGCAGCGCCTTGTAGTAAAAAGCGTCATCGCTGCCAGGCAGCAGCTCCTGCAAAATAACGCCACGATCCTCCGCCAGTGCGAACCGTTCAATAAAGCTGGTTGCCTGTACAACACCAGCCGTAAAAGCCGCGCAAATCATCAAAATCATTTTTTTCATAATACATCTCCTTTGCTAGCGCGGGCCTTGCCCGCAATTCAGCTTGTAGCCTGTAGCGTGCTCTGTTTTTTTTGCTACCTGCTATTATACGCCAAACAGCAAGATTTTATTACAATAAAATGCGCGAAAGGCTCACTGGCTAAGACACGAAGGAAAAAAAAGGCGGATGCCTAAGCATCCGCCTTTTTTTAATGTTTGCTGAAATCAGCGCTCATCTTACATCATGCCGCCCATGCCAGGATCACGTCCCTGCATGGAGGTGTCGTTTTTCTCAGGAATCTCTGTAACCATGCACTCGGTTGTCAGCAGCAGACCAGCAATTGAAGCTGCGTTCTGCAGTGCGGTGCGAGTGACCTTGGCCGGATCAAGAATACCAGCGACGATCATATCGACATATTCGCCAGTAGCCACATTGTAACCATTGGGACCTTTGGCAAGCTTCACTCTCTCAACAATCAGAGCGGCTTCCAGGCCAGCATTCTCAACCAATTGGCGCAGAGGCGCTTCAAGAGCCTTCAGGATAATGTTGACTCCTATGGCCTCATCGCCCTCAGCCACCACACTGGTGACCGCCTTCTGACAGCGCAGCAGAGCAACGCCGCCGCCGGGAACAATACCCTCTTCAACTGCGGCGCGTGTGGCATGCAGAGCATCCTCAACGCGATCCTTCTTCTCTTTCATCGCGCTTTCGGTTGCAGCGCCGACCTTGATTACAGCTACACCGCCAGCCAATTTAGCCAGACGCTCTTGCAGCTTCTCGCGGTCATAATCCGAGCTGGTATCTTCAATCTGTTTTTTGATCAGAGCAACACGGGCCTGAATGGCCTTGGTCTTGCCGCCACCCTCAACGATTGTTGTATCGTCTTTGGTAATGGTGATCTTCTTAGCAGAGCCCAGATCAGCAAGCTCGACGTTCTCAAGCTTGATGCCCAAATCCTCACTCAGCATCTTTCCGCCAGTCAGCTCTGCGATATCTTCCAGCATCGCTTTCCTGCGATCACCAAAACCAGGTGCTTTAACTGCCGCAACCTGCAGTGTGCCGCGCAGCTTGTTGACAACCAGAGTCGCCAGGGCCTCGCCCTCAACATCCTCAGCAATGATCAGCAGAGGTCTGCCGGACTTGGAAACATTCTGCAACAAGGGCAGCATATCATTCAGATTGGAGATTTTTTTCTCGTAGATCAAAACGAAGGGATCCTCAAGAACGCACTCCATGCTCTCAGGCGCAGTGACAAAGTAAGGCGAGAGATAGCCCTTGTCAAACTGCATTCCCTCAACAACATCAAGCGTGGTCTCAAGGGTTTTGGCCTCTTCGACTGTGATTGTGCCGTCTTTACCAACTTTATCCATTGCCTCAGCGATGATCTCGCCGACTTCGACTTCACCATTGGCAGAGATTGATGCGACCTGCGCAATCTCCGCAGGATCCTTGACGCGCTTGGACTGTTTGGCGATTGCGACCACAACAGCTGCGGTTGCTTTGTCAATGCCGCGCCTCAGTGCCATCGGATTGGCACCAGCGGTCACGTTCTTAAGCCCTTCGCGGTAAATCGCCTCTGCAAGCAGAGTGGCGGTGGTGGTGCCGTCACCAGCAACATCGCTGGTTTTGCTGGCCACTTCGCGCACCATTTGCGCACCCATGTTCTCGAAAGGACAGGGCAGCTCAATCTCTTTGGCCACCGTCACACCGTCTTTGGTAATTGAGGGTGAGCCAAACTTCTTATCCAGAATCACGTTGCGGCCGGAGGGGCCCAGTGTTGTCGCGACCGCGCGGGTCAGCTTCTGAACGCCAATCATAATTTTCTGACGGGCTTCGGTATCATACATCATTTGCTTTGCAGCCATACTATAATCTCCATATTGTTGTGTTAAATTTTAAACAAGCACTCCGAGCAGGTCGGATTCACGAACGAGCTGATAATTGACATCATCAATCTTCAACTCGGTTCCGCCGTATTTAGGCAGTAGAACGATTTCGCCCACCTTGACATCAAACGGAATCTCTTTACCGTCGTCATCACGCTTTTTGCCAATGGCAATCACTTTGCCTTCCATTGGTTTTTCTTTCGCGGAATCAGGAATAATGATTCCACCCTTGGTCATATCCTTCACATCAATCGGCTCAACCAGCACGCGGTCGCCTAATGGACGAATTGTCTTTTTTGCCATCTTTTATTCTCCTTTGTTTGTTTAGAACTCGTTGTTAGTTTTTAAAGAACTTCTTTATTTCTTGTCGTCATCCATCATGGTGAAATCAGCGTCAATCACATCGCCGTCAGCACCATCCTGTTCAGAGTCTGCACCAGAGGTTTGACCTGTCACGCCACCGGACTCACCATCAGCGGACTGCTTTGCATACATCTCCTGCGTGACAGACTCCATGGCTTTATTAAGCTCATCCTGCTTGGCTTTAATCTCATCCAAAGAGCCATCTTTGACTACCTCTTTCAGGGCGGCCAGCGCGGATTCAACCGGTGCTTTCTTGTCAGCCGGGATCTTCTCGCCATTCTCACTCAGCATTTTTTCGACTTGGTAGCACAGGTTTTCAGCTTGATTGCGGGCCTCCACCTCGTCGCGGCGTTTGGCATCCTCCTCGGCGTGTAACTCAGCATCCTTGCACATCTGGTCGATCTCCTCTTTCGAGAGACCACTGGAAGCAGTGATCGTGATCTTCTGCTCTTTCCCTGTTCCCAGATCCTTAGCATGGACATTCAAAATGCCGTTGGCATCCAGATCAAAGGCCACTTCAATCTGAGGACGACCGCGCGGTGAAGGCGGAATTCCATCCAAGTGGAAACGGCCAATTGTTTTATTGACATTAGCCATCTTACGCTCCCCTTGCAGTACATGGATCTCCACCGAAGGCTGATTGTCAGCGGCTGTGCTGAAGATCTCACTCTTTTTGGTGGGTATGGTTGTGTTGCGCTCGATCAGAGGCGTCATTACGCCACCAAGGGTTTCGATACCCAGAGTCAGCGGCGTTACATCCAGCAGTAGCACATCCTTGACCTCGCCTTTGAGAATGCCGCCTTGAATTGCGGCACCGATCGCGACCACCTCATCGGGATTGACACCCTTGTTAGGGTCTTTACCAAAAAGCTTGCTGGCTCTCTCCTGCAACCTTGGCATACGGGTTTGACCGCCCACCAGCACCACTTCGTCTACACTGTCAAGCTTCGCGTCTTTCAAACAATTACGGCACGGCTGCGAGGTGCGCTCCAGCAAAGCATCGGTCAATGACTCCAGCTTGGCGCGGCTCAATGTAATACTCAAATGTTTGGGGCCGCTGGCATCTGCTGTGATAAAGGGCAGGTTGATCTCTGAGTTGGAGGCTGAGGAAAGTTCGCATTTAGCCTTCTCCGCCGCCTCTTTCAACCTCTGTAGCGCCATCGTGTCGTTTGCCAGATCAATACCGCTCTCCTTCTTAAACTCCTGAGTCAGCCAGTTCATCACGGCTTGATCAAGATCGTCGCCGCCGAGATGGGTGTCGCCGTTGGTGGCCTTTACCTCAAACACGCCGTCCCCAATATCCAGAATCGAGACATCAAAAGTACCGCCGCCGAAATCAAAGACCGCGATCTTCTCATCCTTTTTCTTATCTAAGCCGTAAGCCAGCGAGGCCGCGGTGGGCTCATTGATAATACGCAGAACCTCAAGACCAGCGATGCGTCCCGCATCCTTGGTGGCCTGACGCTGGGAGTCGTTAAAATATGCGGGCACAGTCACAACCGCTTGGGTGATGCTCTCGCCCAGATAAGCCTCGGCATCGACCTTCAGCTTCTGCAGAATCATCGCCGCCACCTCTGGCGGTGAATACACTTTGTCGTCAACCTTGACATGGGCATCGCCATTGGCAGCACGCACCACATCAAACGGCACCATTGAGGCCTCATTGGTCATCTCATCATATTTACGCCCCATGAAACGTTTTACTGAGTAAATCGTTTTCTTGGGGTTCGTCACGGCCTGACGTTTTGCGGACTGACCCACCAGACGCTCGCCATCCTTTGTGAAAGCGACAACCGAGGGAGTTGTACGCTGCCCCTCGGCATTGGGTATTACAACAGGCTCGCCGCCTTCCATCACAGACATACACGAGTTGGTTGTTCCTAAATCTATTCCTAAAACTTTCGCCATTTTCTCTGCTCCATTCTATTCATCATTAAATTTACTGAGCTATGCCATATTTAGCAGTAAATATACCAAAGTGACATCATTCGTCGGTGCTTTAGGTTATCTATTTGATTATCAATGACTTATAAACTTATTAAACGATTTTGGCATAACCAGGAAAGTGGGACAAAGCGGGACATAACGCGTCAGGCGTGTCTCACTTGAGGATAATGGGACATGGGGTGTAGGGTTGCTTCTACATGTCACGCCGTGTATTTCATTGAACCAGCTCCGCTTTTATAAGTATGTGGCAATAAGCTTTTTTGTGTGGGCTGTAGCCACGACAGTATGATATATTACCTACATGAATTTGTCTGATATTTTTTGGTATGGTGCTGTGGTCACATGGTTTCTCTGTGCAGCGGGAATTGCATGGTACTGCTTTAATGCTGCCAAGCAGATCACCTACGTAACTTTAGCGGATGGACGGCAGCAGGAGAGACGGCTGCCACTGATGTTTCGTCTGATGTTGCCCTTTGTGCCCAACTTGAACACCTTTATTATGCGTCCATCATTTAAAGGCTCGCGTGATCAGGGAGAAAGGCAGTTGATCGCCGCTGGTTTTGAAGGGCTACTCACAGGCCGCGAGTTTGTGGCCATCAAGATTTTAACGCCGATTGTTTTCGGGTCACTCTGGATTGCGACCCTCAAGCTGCTGAATACGCTCAGCCCTGAATCGCCGCTGGCAGGCAACATCTTTTATCTAGCAGCCCTGGGGCTGATTGTTTTTTACATCTACCCAGTCTTCTGGCTTAAGCGGGCTCTGAGCCTGCGGCACCGCGCTATTCAACGGGCACTGCCCTTTGTGCTGGATCTGCTGACCCTCTCGGTTGAGGCTGGCATGGATTTCATGAGCGCGCTGCAGCGCAACTGCCAACGCCGCAAACTTGATCCGCTGAACGAGGAGCTGATCCGTATGTCGCGCGAGATTCAGGTTGGTATCCCGCGACGGATTGCTCTCAAAAATATGGCTCAACGCGTCAACTTGCCAGAGCTGAAATCAGTCACCCATGCGCTGATTCAAGCCGACGAACTGGGTGTCGGCATTGGTCCAATCCTGCGCATCCAATCCGACCAGATCCGTTCACGCCGCTTTGACCGGGCGGAAAAACTGGCCAACGAGGCACCGGTCAAGATGCTGGGTCCCTTGATGCTTTTCATTTTTCCCGCTGTGTTTATTATCCTCCTCGGCCCCATTCTGCGCCAAACCCTGGAACATCTCTTTTAATCTATGAACTTAAAAAAATATACCCTCAAAGTCACCGCCGGCCCGCAGGCAGGACAGGAGTATCCAATCCACAAAGCCTCGATGAATCTGGGACGCTCCAGCACCTGCGCGATTAAGATCAAGGATCTCTTGCTCTCGAGGTCGCACTGTAGGTTTGAACTGAGAGACTCAAAACTCTTTGTGATTGATCTGGCCAGTGCCAATGAGACACTGGTGAACGGCGAGGCGATTGATGAAAAGGAGCTGCATCACAATGACCTGATCGAGGTGGGAGAGTCAACCCTCAAGGTCATCGCCGACCCTCCTGATGATTTGATCTCCAATGTTGAAACAGTGCTCGTGGGCGACGGTGAAGTGTTAATTGATCTAGGATTCAACAGTAGCAATGAAAATGCAACCGACGAGAAGAAATCAGCGCTACGTCCAATACTCTGGATTGCGGGCGCGATCTTAGTTCTGGTCATTGGAGCCACGCTGATTCTTAACCCCAACAGCAAAGATAAAGCCAAGGCCGGTGCTGAGACAATCGTGAACAGTGAGGAGCTGTTGATTCAATACGAGAAGGTGGAGGCCGATACGACCAACATCTTTAAGTACAGCCTGACCCTTACCCCAGACAACATGCTGACCGCCGTGATCGACGATATCTCCGGCGACCGCCATGTGCGCAAAGAGAAGCTGCTGAACCAAGAGCTAATCGCTAACCTGACCAAAAAGATTAAAACGAGCGGGTTTTTCACACTTGATCCCAGTTACACGGGCTATGCCTCCACCCCTGGAATACTAAAGCTCTGGAAACTCACCATTGCCGTAGGCACCAAGGTACACACCTGCCAGATTCGCGACCGGCTTGAGCCGGAGCCATTTAAGGCCTTGCGCGAAACACTGGAAACATTCAGCAAAAATGAGCTCGGTATCTGGGCCATCCAGTTTTCCGCTGAAAAGCTAATCGACCTTGCAATGGAAGCCCGCGCCATTGCGGATAAGAAACTGGCAGAACTAAACGTCCGCCACGACAATCTTTTTGAGGCGATCAAAAGTTACAAAGAGGCGGTCTTCTACCTTGACACTGTCAACCCCAAACCGAATTTTTACGCTGTGATTGTTGACAACATCGACCAGTGCGAGGGCGAGCTGGAAAAAAGATATCGGGATCAGAACTTCAAGGCTGACCGCGCCATCAACCTAAAAGAGTGGTCCACCGCAGCGGCTGAGTTAAAGATCCTGCGCGAGATGATCCCCGAACGCTCTGACCCGCGCCATGCCGAGGCGACCCGCAAGCTGCTGGATGTGGAAAGCCGGCTCTAACCCCCATTCCAGCAGTTTATCGGAGTTCGCCGAAGTCCGATAAACTGCTGGAATAAAACAGGTATGCCATTATGATTTGCAAAAAAATACTCCCAGTCATCGCCACTCTCTTTGCGCTCTCCACCTCCTTTGCCCAGCGGGCCAAAGAGCCAGCCACCTGCCTCACAGTTCACTCTGAGCCAGATGGAGCGAGAATCACCGTCAACCACAGGGAGCGTGGCGTAACGCCCCTGACCATCACCGATCTGACCGCCGGAAGATATCTGATCCGCGCCTCCCAAGAAGGATACAGCGACAGCTTCGAGAGTGTCTCACTACAACCGGGCATTACCAGCGATGTCAAGCTGATGCTGGCGCCTGAGCTGGGTCTGCTGCTGGTTGACTCCGATCCAGTCGGAGCTGAGGTAACCAGCAAAGGTGTCTCACTGGGAAGCACCCCCCTGCTGGTCACCACCTTACGCCCGGGAGATCACCGACTCTCAATCGCGCTGCCCGGCTTCCAGACAAAAGAGATTAATCTCACTCTCAACGGGCGCACCCCCCATAGGGAGGTGGTCGCGCTGGTCGCTGACTCGGGCACCCTCAACATCACATCCGAACCCACAGGAGCAGAGGTGCAGATCAATGGCATCACCCGGGGCAAAACCCCGTGTGAGATCGACCGCATACCTGGCGGGAGTGTCAAGCTAGCGGTCAAGCAGGATGGCTACACACCCCACCTGCGTGATATCGCGCTGGCTGCCGGCGAGCGGCAGCAGCTCAACATTGAACTCGAGCCTCTGCCCGGCTCCTTGAAGATTATCACGATCCCGGAGGGTGCCCGTGTCTACCTTGGCAATGAATTTAAAGGGGAGAGCCCCTACAACTTGATTGATATCGCTCCCGGAAGTTATCGTATTAGGGTCGAAATGGCTGGTCACACTCCACTGGCACGCGACATCGAGGTCGAGAAAGGCACCTCCCGCACAGAGGAGTTCCGGCTGACCCGCAATACAGGCATTCTCACCATCATCACCGCGCCTGCTGGCGCCACGATCATGGTGGATGGCAAAAAGGCCGGCCTCACCGAGGCTGGCAAAGCTGACACCAGCGCGGTTTCAAACCCGCTGTCGATTGGCGACATCATGGCTGGCGACCACGAGATAGAGATCATCCGCAAGGGATATGCTCCCCAGAAACGCCCGTTCACCATCACCCAAGATCAAACCACCACCCTGCAGATCAAATTGGTGCGGCAGTTCATCCCCAACTACGAGGTTACCACCACCCGCTCCTACTACAAAGGTGTGGTCGAATTTATCAACGAAGAGGGAATCCGCATTGAAACCGCGCCTGGCGTCAGCCAGACCATTCCCATGAAGGATGTCAAAAGCCATGGTGTCCTCAAAGAGGAGTGAGGGTGCCTAGATCCGCGCACTGAGCGCAGAGTTTAGAGTTCGGCTTACGATAGCGGCGACGATGCTGGTTGACGATTTCCCGCATGTTCCTAATCGTCCACCAACATCGTCGCACAGCATCGTCGGCCGTAGCTTGACTAGGAATTATGATTCAGTTCGTGAAAAGCGCGCCCTGGGATGTAGGGTTGCTTCTACCGTGTCCGGCGTAGCCTTGGCGAAGACGGATGAAGCAATTAGTTGACACAAGGTGTTTATTCGCCAAAGGCAAGTCATAGGATTTCATGATCTTTGATTGGCTCCCGTCGCCAACCCTACAGTTTTAACCAGGACGAAGCTTGCAGGTCGCGCGCAAGCCTTGCCGTTCGTGTAGTAGCCGCTCTACTTGTCGGGCATAGTTCCGCCGTGCCACGGCGTAGCCCCGCTTGCGGGTGAAGCCGGGTTGCGGGACGACGCCTGACGAGTGGCATCGGTTGGCGATGATGTGCGACGATGCTGATGGACGATTAAAGACCACGCTCTAAAAAATCGTCCACCAGCATCGTCGCCGCTATCGTGAACCGGCGGCATTGCCGCCCTGGATAAGGATTGTGATTAGGATTAAGATAAGGATTCCATCCCTCCTAATCACAATCCTAATCGCAATCCTAATCAAAAAACGGTGATCCTTGGTTATGTGCAACTAGTGATATCTCACTAGAAAAGTTCGAAGTTATAGGCAAGCCGACCGCGCAGCTGCGCCGCGAAAAAACGCTAGGGTAACTTGACGGTCCGTTGAATCGGAGTCCAGGTCAGTAAGCAATGCCACCAAGTCACCAGGTCACCAAGTCACCAGGTCAAAAACAGTTTGGAACCTGGATTACGGAGCAACCAGCAAGTGATTGGTAGGTCGCAGCTGTAGGGCGGCGGGCCGTGAACGCGCCAGCAAAGCGATTGTGTAGAGCAATGCGAGCCGTAAGCTGCCAGGTGGCTCTCCACAAACGAGCCATCCGCGGTCACGGCCCGCGGCTACAGTGCTACGCAAGCTGTAAGGAACGTGCCAGCTGAGTGATAGACAAACTTTGTCGCAAACTTTGCCGGAAATAAATGAGCGAAAAGGATCGACAAAGTTTACGACAAAAGAAGAAAACACATGGAGAACACCTTAGACATTACGAAGTTATTGGCAACCAACCCTAATGAATTACCAGTTGATCAGATCCTGCCGCAGGTGTGCGCCTCGCTGGAGACTGGGCGCAATGTTGTGCTGCAGGCACCTCCCGGTTCAGGAAAAACAACGCGTGTTGCTCCGGCCCTGCTTTGTCAGAGCTGGCTGAAAGGCAAAAAAATCCTATTGTTGGAGCCGCGCCGTCTGGCCGCCCGTGCTGCGGCGGCCTACATGGCGCGCCAGTTGGGCGAAGCCCTGGGTGAGACCATTGGCTATCATGTGCGGCTTGACCGCAAGATCTCGCGTTCCACCCGGATTGAGATTATCACCGAGGGGCTGCTGATTCAGCGTCTGCTCTCCGACCCTGAGTTGTGCGGGGTCGGAGTGATCATCTTTGATGAATTTCATGAACGCTCCCTGGCAGCCGACACTGCGCTGGCCATCACCCTGGAAATCCAGCAGGCGCTGCGCCCGGATCTGCGGCTCATGGTCATGTCAGCCACCTTTCAACCCGATCTCATCGCCCGCCACATCGGCCATGCTGATGTACACACTGCGCAGAGCATTCTCTATCCAGTGGAAACCGTTTACCTGCCGCGTCCCTCAACCGCCGCACTCCACCGACAGGTGACCAACGCCGTGTTGCGAACACTGGAGAGCGAGAGCGGCAGCATCCTGGTCTTCCTCCCTGGCGAGGGCGAGATCAAACAGTGCTGCCGCGCATTGCAGGAGCAAACCCTGCCAGATAACGTGGAGATCCACCCCCTCTACGCCTCCCTGCCGCGCGAACAGCAGGATGCAGCCATCGCCCCGCCACGCGGGGATATCCGCAAGGTGGTTTTGGCCACATCGGTCGCGGAGTCATCCCTGACCATCGAAGGCATCCGCATTGTGATTGACTCTGGGCTGATGCGCGTGCCGCGCTACTCGCCGCGACTGGGCATGGCGCGGCTGGAAACACTGCCCATTACACGCGACCGCGCTGATCAACGGCGTGGCCGGGCTGGACGACTTGCACCAGGGGTCTGTCTGCGGCTCTGGGATGAGGTTGCTGATCGCCAGCTCAAGCCCGAGTCAGAGCCGGAGATCCTCGATACCGACCTCACCGCCACTGTACTGCAATGCGCGGAGTGGGGCATGGCCAACGTGAATGACCTGCACTGGATGACCCCTCCGCCAGCTGCTGCCTGGCAGCGGGCAGTTACCCTGTTGCGCACATTGGAGGCACTTGCCGGAGATACCGACACTCTACGCATCACCCCCCGCGGCCGAGCCATGGCCCGCATCCCGGTTCATCCGCGACTGGCGCATATGATTCTGGAGGCAGCCGAGAATGGTGCCTTAGAGCGGGCGGCTTTTATCGCAGCTCTGATCAGTGAACGCAGCTCGCACGCGCGATTGCGGGAGTTCACTGATCTGAGCGCACTGGCCGAATTTATCGAGCGCAACCCCAGTTCATTTCCGGCGCGCTCAATCAGAAAGCTGGCACAGCAGTGGGGCCGCGGCATTACTGAGGGCAATCGCAAGCAGATAAGGATGGATGACGGCTCACTCCTGGCATGGGCCTTCCCCGACCGGGTCGCCCGTAAACGCGACAACCGCGGCGTTTACCTGCTGCGGAGCGGTCAGGGGGCAATCATCGACATTGCTGAACCACTTGCCTCTGAGGATTGGCTGGTGGCAATCGAATTACATGACGCCGGGGCCAACACCCGCATCCGCCTGGCAGCGGCAATCGACAAAACGCAGGTCCATCAGCTGTTCCGCAGCCATTTTGAAACTACAACCCTCCCACACTGGGATAAACGCAATGAGTGTGTGGCAGCCACCGAACTCACACGCCTGGGCGCCATCACAATCAAAGAGAACCCGTGCCTGGAGCCTGACCCTGAACAGCTGGCAGCGGCGGTGCTGGAGGGAGTTCGCAGTAAAGGCATCGGCCAGCTGCCGTGGTCCAAGGCAGCGCAGAGCCTTCGCGAACGGGTCACCTTTTTGAGTCGGGCGCTGCCTGATCAAGGGTGGCCTGATCTCTCCGACGCAGCACTCCTGGCAACCTTGGAGGATTGGTTCAAGCCCGCCTGCAGCGGTGTGACGCGCTGGGGTCACATCCAGCGGCTGGAGATGACCGGGATCATTCTGAGTTTTCTAGCCCTACGGGGGTGTGAGATGCGGCGATTGGACAAACTGGCACCCACGCATATCGAAGTAGCCAGCGGCTCCCGCATCCGGGTCAATTATGAAACTGATCAACCCTATCTCAAGGTCAGAATCCAGGAGGTATTCGGGATGATGCGCACGCCCAGAGTCGCAGAGGGGCGAGTGCCAGTGACAATGCATCTGCTCTCACCAGCGCAGCGTCCGGTGCAGGTCACGCAGGATCTCGAAGGTTTCTGGCAGAGCAGCTACGCGCTGGTGCGCAAGGATATGCGCGGACGCTATCCCAAGCACTACTGGCCCGAAGATCCAGCGCAGGCCGAACCCACGCGACGGGCGAAACCAAGATAAGGCTCACAGGCTGTCGGACTTTAAAGTCCGGCAGCCTGCTAATTACAACGACAAAGCCGCTGACATACTATAAAATGATCAAGTCTGTTGGGAAGCCAGCAAAAGCAACCCTATGTGTTTAGCTTATGAAATTTTATGAATGTAAGAGAACCTGTAACGCACTTACTAAAATACTGAGTCAAGCTTTAATTTTGTTTATTTGTTTTCTCTTTCCAAGTTTTTATGTAAGATAGTTGCGTTTTGGTGCATGTTTTTTACATGCTT
>JBAYXX010000020.1:0-49836 GCA_041673345.1 Kiritimatiellia bacterium | reverse complement strand
CTGTTGACTTTCATTCATGGCGCGTATTATATCACGCGCGCGCGTAAAACGCAACTACATTTTGAACAATATTGTGAAAAAAAAGGCCGAAAACGTTAAGGTTTTCGCGCCTATGTCCAGTGGTCTGAAGTCCGACAGCCTGCTAGAGCGACTACTACATTAAACTCCGATAAACGTTCGATAGGCAACTTTTTGGAAAGAACAATTAATTGTTCTTTTACGCCCCATAAGGGCTACTGGTTATGATAGCCACGTCCTTGGATAATCGTAATGGCGCGAAAGATCTGCTCCAGTAGAAGCAGGCGGGCCATCTCGTGGGTGAAAGTCAGCGGCGAGAGCGAGAGCGTCAGATCAGCCCGGACCTTGACTTGGTCGGTCAAACCGTAAGGCCCGCCGATGACAAAGACCAGCTTTCTTTGCACAGCGTTCAACCTTTGCGCCAGCTCCACTGAACTGAGGAGCGTCCCCTCCTCACTCAAAGCAATAACGTATCCCTGTTCTTTGACAAGGGCATCGAGAATACGTTTATTCTCGCTCTCTTTACCACTGTCTTTAAACTCCTGAATCTCGATTTTGGCATCAAAACGGATCCGACAGAGAAGATCATCCGCCAGAGCAACAATGGGTTTGCTTTTAAGCCTTCCAATGACTATGAGTTTGATAAGCATCAGCCGTAATATTTATTGATTAAGGCCTCAAAAGAAGCGTCATTGGCAACATCGAGGATCCTCATTTCACGCTGGGCGTTTTCCACAGAGTCGGAGGCATGTGCCGCGTTAACCATGATGTTGGTGCCAAACTCGCGCCTGATCGAGCCAGGACGGGCTTTGAGCGGATCGGTGGATCCTAGAATATCCCGGATTTTGTTGACAGCCTCTGGCCCCTCATAGACAATCACCAGACACTCCTCTGTACCGGGCTGCTCGCGCTCTTGCGGTAGGCAACTGGATGGACGCCGACCGGTCATGAATTCAACAATGTTTTCGAACTCGCGCTCAGCGAACAGCGGGGCCAGATAGTTGCAAAGTTCTTCCAACTGTTCCGACTCAACCGGAAAACCAAACTCATGCGCGAGTGCCTGTGCCGCACGTTCGGCGCCAAAAGCTTTAAACACCTTTTTCAAGTTGTCGCGCACTGGTCCGTAAAACTCCTCGGCCTGGGCAATCGACATCGCGAGCTTTTTGACTCCAACAATCCGCAGACCACAGCTGGAGAGTAAATCCATGATATTGCCAGCGCGCAGCGAGGGTTGCCGCCAATTATCCGGCTTCAGCATCACCAAAGTCTGCTGCACATCCTCTGCCTGTTCAACTTCATGTGTGCCATTCACAATGCCAGAGTCGGTTTTGAGATATTTTTTCCAGATATCGAGCACCTGTTTAACAAACTTTTGGGAGCGCCCCACCAACACACAAGGCTCAAAGTACTCCACCGCTCCGGTTTTAGGGTGCCGTACCAAGTCACCGTAGGTGTCCCGCACCGTTAAACCGCATAACCACTGCTGATTGGTATCGCCTGTTACGCGATAGATCTTTTCAATGGCATTCTCACCTTCAAACAGGAGCATCATGGAGCGATGCGAATAGCCACTGTTTGAATCCGCACTGTAGGCTTTTTTCACATAGTTGGAAAACAACTCGCATTTACTGGGATCATCCGGGTCATAATTTGCCAGATAGTCAGCGAACTCCCTCACCAACGCTGGGGAGGCCCCCACCATTCTGGCACCCACCAGCTTTAAGTCTGTGCGTACTAAATAGCGCGCAATCACTCCACCGGTCCGTGATTTACGGATGGGATAGGGGTTAATGATCACAAGCGCAAGCTCTTTCGCGACGTTATTCATACACTTCCAACTCCATTTTTTATAAAAAGATCTTTGAGCCTTTTGGCTCCAAAAATTAACAGTATGACCGACATTAGCATTAAACATCCAGCGGTGATGGCCAACACTCCTCCAGCCGCAAAACCTTCATTCATCCAATCTGTTAGATTTTTTTTAAACAGCATTGTTGTAGCAGTACCACTGGTGACCAGCATGAAGAGCATGGGAATCGTGATTAAAATCGCGCTCTTACGTGATTTCAATAACCACAGCGTTGTTCCAAGCAAGGTCAGCGCGGCTAGCAACTGGTTGCATGAGGCGAATATGGGCCAAATGCTCTGGCTGCCGCCACCAATGATCAAAGCGCCTGTCACAGCGACAACGGCGAACGTGGCCACAAACCGATTGGCGACCACCTTTCTAAAACCGCTAAGTTCGCGGGTGACTTCATCATCCACATCCCCCGCATGGGCTCGCGGCAAAAAAAGCTCCTGCCATGTAAAGCGCGCCAAACGGGTGGCAGTGTCCAGAGTTGTCATAAGAAAAGCGGCCAGCGCCAGCGCTATGAAAACAACCCCCAGCCGATGCGGGACCCCGAATGACTCAGCAAAATTTGCCAAGCCGTTAGAAAAAAGATCCACCGGCGAGCTAGTTTTCATAGCCGCCGCATAATCAGCGCTGCTCATCCAGGCGACTGCGATAATCGCAACCAGCGCCAGAACCCCTTCCACCAGCATCGCGCCGAATGCTATCGGACGGATGTGCCGCTCACTTGCGAGCTGTTTAGAGGTTGTGCCAGAGGCGACCAGCGCATGAAAGCCTGAGCAGGCACCACAGGCGACTGTGACAAAAAGCATGGGAAAGAGCAGCTCGGTCGCGCCGGTCGCTGGATGCGGTGCGCTCAACCCGACAAAGGCATCCATCTTGATGGACGGTGCTGCCACAAAAACACCAATAATTCCAAGTGCCATCATCACATAAAGCAGATACGAGTTTAGGTAGTCGCGCGGCTGCAACAGCAACCAAACTGGCAGCACCGAGGCCGCATAACAATAAGCCAGCAACACCACCAGCCAGATCTTGAGCGCGACAGCTTCAGAGCAGCCCAACAAAGCGCATAAATCTAACGGAAACTGGGTGCCAGCGTAGACACAGCCAAACATCAGTGGAACAAAGATAAAAGAGGCTTTGGTTAGATTGAGCCCGCGCTTGTACACCAAAAAACCGAAGACAAGCGCCAACATGATAAACAACAGCGACGCGGTGGCAACCGGCGGCTGGGCAATAAAAGTTTTGGCGACAATTCCGGCGAAAACCGCTGTCACCAGAATCAGAGTAAACCAGCAAAATGCTAAGAAAAGGATGCGGCCCCAATAGCCCATCAGCGACTCAATCACATACCCAATTGAACGGCTTTGATGACGCACCGAGAGAAAGAGTGCTGCAAAATCATGCACCGCGCCAATCAGCACACACCCGAAGATCACCCATAACGCCACTGCGGCCCAGCCAAAGTGCGCTGCCATCACAGGCCCCACAATAGGCCCAGCCCCGGCGATGCTGGCAAAGTGATGTCCAAACAGCACCATCGGACGCGCTGGCACATAATCAACCCCGTCATTTTTTGTGACCGCAGGTGTCGCACGCTGGTAGTTAACCCCGAACACCCGCTCCATCAAACGACCATATAACCAATACGATACGGCGTAAATAACAACACCAATCGCTAGAAGTATCGCACCATTCATCTCACAACCTTTACCTGCTTGCATTGCCTGTAACATCGACCTTTGACCGATAGAATATCACTAGCCAAGTAGTCGCAATAACCCACGTTGTTTGATTAGGATTATGATTAAGATTGTGATTAGGAGGGATGCAAATCCTAATCTCAATCTTAATCACAATCCTTGTCTTTTTTCGGCTACTTGGCCAAGTTACCTCATCGTTTTCTCTCTTTGTCGTGAACTTTGTCGATCCTTCCCGCTCATTTATTTCCGACAAAGTTTACGACAAAGTTCACGACAAAGCTTGCCTGCAACTCGGAATCGGTATCGGTATTGATTTAACAACCAGAGGTGTCAATCTGAGTTCATCAAGCCAATGCAACTCTCTTGTACGCATTGATTGAAACCCCTCTTTTGTTTCATCCTCAGCATCGGTCAGATGATCGCAACCATGCGCGATATAGAGTGCAAGTTCTTTGTCAACCGACCATATGGGATCCCGTTCCTGACGGCTGGCCCCCTCACGACAGGCACACTGCAGGTTAACAAATATTTCACCGATCAAGCCTTCAGGCTCACCGGGAACCGGTTCATAGCGCTGGGTAATAACATCGGTGGAACGCTCAATGCCCTGAACTGCCAAATGGACTGGGGCAATGGAATCATCATCCAAAAGATAAACACTCACCTCGCTCCAGAGCACTGCACAGCCGCTGTCGCGCTGAGCCATACCTGCCAATTGATGAACAACTGATATTAAAGCCGCCGCATCCACATAATCAGAATAATCGGTATTTTCTATGTTGACCTGCATATTTTTCTACTAAAGAAAGCACTGAAGAGCATGGAGTGCGAATTGATTAAAAGATCATCGAATTCCAGCGCGAAAAATGGTGGAGCGAAGGAGAATCGAACTCCTGACCCCCACGTTGCGAACGTGGTGCTCTACCAATTGAGCTACCGCCCCACTTAAAACTGCATTTTTACCAGACCGCTGTAATTTAGCGCAATTTGACCCTATTAATCAACCCTTAATTTCCAGTTTTAAAGTTTAAAGTGCGAAAACGCTAAAATACGAATAGGATCATGCGGAAATCTGTATCGGGAACTGGAATAAACAGGTTGCAGGCGTTAACGTTTTCTTCTATATTATCTTTTGTCGCATATGCTGTCATCATTACCTCCTTATTGTTTGTAAGTGGTTTTAATATAGTATGTTGCCACACATTAAGTCAAGTGTAACCGCCGGATTTTGGCCGGATTCCCAACAGTGTAACGTATTTAAAGAGCCTCCTATGCGCACAGAGTATCCCTTAACCACTTTTTCAATCGAAGTCATCCCCGCACCGAGCGTGATCATCATTTTCGGTGCCACCGGTGATCTCACACGGCGCAAACTACTCCCCTCGCTATGTCAACTCTTGTCCAATAATCTGCTGCACCAAGAGACACACATCATCGCCTGCGGGCGCACCGCTCACACCAACGACTCATTCCACAGCTCAATCAAAGATTATCTTATATGCACATCAGAGGAAAAAAAATGTGATTTATTTAAGTACATCAACTATCTCCGGGCCGATCCTGCTGAGCCCCAGACATTTAAAGATCTCTCTGATCGCTTAGAGGAGTTGGGCAAACTAGAAAGCTCCGCGCCATTGAACCACCTCTTTTACTTCGCTGTCCCGCCAGACTCGACCAAATCGCTGATCACCGCTCTCTCCCGCGAAGGGCTCCTAGTGGAAGATGAAAATAAAGGCTGGCGCCACCTCGCGCTTGAAAAACCCTTTGGCACCGATTTGGCAAGCGCATTGGCGCTGGATCAATTTCTTCACCGCCATGTTACTGAGAATCAAATCTTCCGCATTGATCACTATCTCGCCAAAGAGACGGTACAGAATATCTTGATCACCCGCTTTGCCAACCGGATCTTTGAGACCACTTGGGATAACCAGGCCATCGATTATATTCAAATCAGCACCTCTGAAACTGTGGGTCTCGAAGGTCGCAACACCTACTTCGACAAATCCGGGATGCTGCGCGACATGATCCAGAACCACCTGATGGAGATCCTGATGTTGGTGGCCATGGAGCCACCAGCCTCGTTCGAGGCCAACGCCATCCACGATGCCAAGTTTGAATTAGCCAAGGCAATTCGCCCCTTCACACAGGAGAGCATTAAGACCGATATCGTCCGGGCGCAGTATAGCGCCGCTGGCGAAATGCGCGGCTATCGGCGGGAACCAGGCATACCCGCAGAGTCACAAACCGAAACCTTTGTGGCCATCAAGCTGCTGATCGACAACCCGCGCTGGCAGGGCGTGCCCTTCTACCTGCAGGCCGGCAAGCGGATGCCTACAACCGATAGCGAGATCAAAATCGTTTTCAAACCGTCGTCGCGCCCTATTTACGACAGCGCGAAACTCGCAAAAACCCTCGCCCCCAACACTTTGACCCTGCGCATCCGACCAAATGAGGGGATCTGTATCAACCTGCAGGCCAAACTCAGCGGCCCTAAACTAGCCATCGGCAACCTGCGCTTTAACACAACCTATGGCGAGCAAAGTACAAACCACGGGGCGCCAGATGCCTATGCCCGACTATTGCTGGATGCCATGCTCCATGACCACACCCTTTTCGTCCGGAGTGACACCATCACAGAGTCCTGGAAGATTTTCACCCCTGTGCTGGAGGCTTGGCAGCATCAACCAGAGCAATACCCTCTGCTAACCTATCCCGCTGGTTCAGACGGACCGTATTTTGACAATGTATAAATGGATTCCATGAATCTTGACAAGATCATATTCCAGTTAAGTATAATCGTTGCTGGCGCAGGTATTCGCCAAGATTGATGGCATATCAAAATAAGTGTTTACGAGCAAAGCACCTAACCACGCGAGTTTTATGGTAGAACGTAAAAAAAAAATTATGAGAAGAAACAGTATGAAATGGCGGCAAAAAACTTCTGCAATTGCAATGGCATTGTACTGTATCGCATCGTTTTGTGTTGCTGCTGATGAGGCGACGTGGGTTGAGATCGCTAACGTAATTTACGGAGCTAAACCTGATAAACTCGGGCCTACAAGCGGCGGAGACGGTTACGCTAATATCATTACGGAAGGCGACTACACTATCACAGACCTGGACGCATTGCTAAACGCGCTGTCGCAGGCAAAATCAGGGCAGATTATCTTCATCCCAGGAGAGGCCGAAATTGATCTGACCGCCCGCATCTACATCGAGCAGCTTATGCTCCAAGTGCCCGAAGGTGTCACGCTGGCTGGAGATCGTGGACACATGGGCTCCAAGGGAGCACTGCTGAGCAGCGATGCCCTGAAGACACCGCTCCTGATTCGCGCCGCAGGGCCGCATGTCCGTATCACCGGGCTGCGTATCCGAGGTCCTAATCCCAAACAATACCTTGACCACCACCGCCGTTCCTTCGGCCAAGGACGCGGGAGCGAGTATTACTACAAGTTCCCGACTTCGGTGGGCATTCAGACCGAACATGCCGCTCAGCCATTGTTTCGACATGCATGGCGGGCGTAACAGACAGGACAACACGGACATCGCTGGAACGACGATCGAAATTTACAACAACACATTCCTGGCTACACAGGCCTCTGTGATGATTGGCGGCGTACCACAGGAGATATGTGAGATACACCATAACTGGTTTCAAAAACACAGTAGCTCAGCACAGGCGGTGCGTGCATCTGCGAAGACAATAGTTAAAGACAACGCCTATGGCAGCAATCCAAAGGCCGCCAAATAATGCGACCTATACATAAATAAAACACTCCTTTGCTTTCAGCATTGACATTTTTATCCGCATCGCATATTATATTAACTCTTTTTGAAAATAAAAGGGTGGGGTTTTAATCCCGCTCTTTTTTGTTGGCAGAGATATGGATTTTAAGGCGAAGGCGGTGCAGTTATGAATAACGAGTTACTTTCAATCATAAGTTATTTAGAGCGCGACAGAGGTGTTGATCGAGAGATTATCATTCAGGCAATTGAGTCTGCCATTCAACAGGCAGCGCGCAAGAGTCTTGAAGTGACTAATGATCTGCGCGTCGCGATCGATCGAACGACTCTGAGGATTAACGCATTTGATACGGTTGTCGCATCGGATGAGGATGATGGTCTCGGTTTCATTTCAATGCGGCAAGCAAAGAGATTGAAACCGGATGTTCAACCCAACGATTTGATTGAGATTGAAATTCCGCCTGCCAAACTGGGGCGGATTGCGGCTCAGACTGCCCGCCAGATGATCTTACAAAAGATCCGTGAAGCGGAACGCAAGAACGTTTACGATGAGTATAAGGATCGGATTGGCGATATTGTGAGCGGTACGGTGCGTCAGATAAGCCATCGTGATCTGATTGTCGACCTTGGTAAAACCGAGGCGGTGCTGCCTGCTAAAGAGCGTATTCCGTCGGAAGAATACAATGTTGGCGACCGTGTGCGTGCCTATGTGTTAAGGGTGCAGGCAGCGTCTAACGGCCCGGCGGTGGTGCTTTCCCGCGCCTGTAATGATTTTGTCAAAACGCTCTTCTTTCTGGAGGTTTCCGAGATTGCAGATGGCATTGTGGAGGTGATGGGGGTGGCCCGTGATGCTGGCTACCGCTCCAAGATCGCCGTCAAAACACTGGATGAAAAGGTTGACCCAGTGGGTGCCTGTGTGGGCTTGCGCGGTGTGCGCGTACGTAACATTGTGCGTGAATTGAACGGAGAAAAAATTGACATTGTCCGATGGAGCGCCGATATCAAGCAGTATGTCACGCAGGCGCTCTCACCGGCCAAACTAAAATCGATTGAGTTGGACGCGGCCGAAGAAGAGGGTCGACGCACCGTGCATGTGACGGTGGACGCTGATCAACTTTCGCTGGCGATCGGCAAGCGCGGACAGAACGTGCGTTTGGCATCCAAGTTGACCGGCTGGCGTGTTGACATCCAGAAGGTGGAGGAGGAGGTCTCCTTTGAGAGCAAACGCGCCAGCGCAATTGATGAGCTGGCGGAGGTGCTTGATCTGACAGAGGAGGTCGCGGCGAAACTGGTTGAATGCGGTTTTCTGACAACAGAGGGTATTGTTGAGGTGGAGGTCGCCTACTTACAGGAAATCTGCGAATTTGATGAAATAACCGCCAGTACAATTTGGGCTGCAGCATCTGCGGCTAGCAGTGTTGAAGATTTGGGAGAGTGAAAATAGTATGAGAGTATGTGAACTAGCAGGTAGAGCCCAAACCTCCAGTTATGAGGTTATGAAGCAGGCGGCGGCGTTGGACATTGAGGTCTATTCGTCGTTGACCAAGCTTGAAGATGGTGACGTGAAACAACTTCAAGAGGCGCTGAACAAGCGTTCAAACACTGAGATTGAGCGAGGAGTTGTTGAACGCGTCGCCCAGCGTGAAAAGAAACTCAAGGCCGTGGTGAGCCGGGTGCTGGAGCGTACCAAAACAGAGAGTGCGGCCCTCAAAGTCCATCGGGACAAGGCGTTGGAAATGGACGCGCTGCTGAAGGGCAAGGCGGTTCCAGCACAGGTTTTGGCTGAGCAAGCGGCTGACGTGCGGACGGAAACAGACGAGACCCCCGTGACTGCGCCTGAGACTGTCGCACCAGTTGTTACTGAGGCTGCGGCGGACGCTGCCCCCGTAGCGCCTGTAGTTAAGAAACCTAAGCCCACTGCGGCGGCAAAACCTCCCAAAAAGCTAGATGTGTCCACTGCGGAAGCCATTGAAACTCGTTTTGAGCGCGCTGATAAGAGTGGAAAATCTGTGAAGCCTGCGCGAGCTCACGATCAGAGACCCTCTTTTAAAGAGGGCAAAGAAGTCAAAGAAGGCGAACGTCATCAACGTGAAGTGATCCGCCCACGCGGCACTCCGCAACGCCAGGTTCTCCGGCAGCGTGAGGCCAAGGTCACCACAATGGATGAGAAGACCGTCGCGCCTGATCGGATTATCACACTGCGTGGTGCGGTTGTCATTAAAGAGCTGGCGGAAAGGATGGGATTGCGTCCCAATCGCCTGATCGCTGATCTGATGCAAATGAACATGTTGGTTTCGATTAATGAGCGTATCGAGATTGATGTTGCCAGCCGTTTGACTGACAAATACGGATTTAAAATTGAGATTGAACGCCAGAAACGTTCGAGCGAGCGCAAGCCGGTCTTAAAAACTACTGGATCCGATGATGCGATTCCATCAGATGATATCAGCGACATGGTGGTGCGTCCACCAGTGGTCACCTTTCTTGGACATGTTGACCATGGCAAAACCTCGCTCATGGATCGTATCCGCAATGCGAAAGTCGCCTCAGGCGAAGCGGGCGGCATCACCCAGCATATCGGAGCTTACACACTGGAACTCAGCGGACGTAAGATTACCTTCCTCGACACCCCGGGGCATGCCGCATTTTCATCTATGCGTGAGCGTGGTGCCAACATGACCGACATCGCTGTGATTATCATTGCAGCGGACGATGGGATTATGCCTCAGACCCGTGAGGCCATTAAACATGCCCGGGCGGCGGGTGTTCAAATTATGGTTGCCATTAATAAATGTGACCTGCCGGATGCGCAGCCGGACAAGGTGCGCCAGATGCTGCAGGCCGAGGGGCTGACCCCCGAAGAGTGGGGTGGTGATGTCATCTGCTCGGAGGTCTCAGCTATCACAGGCGCTGGTATGGACCACCTGCTGGATATGATTCTCCTGCAAGCTGATATGCTGGAGCTGATGGCGAATCCCAAGCGGCGCGCCGACGGCATTATTGTGGAGGCGCAGCTTGAACAGGGGCTTGGGCCAACGGCAACCTTGCTGGTCAAGGGCGGAACTCTCAAAGTGGGCGATATACTGCTGTGCGGGGAGTATTTCGGTAAGTTGCGCGGTCTGATTGATGACCGTGGCCGGCGCGTGAAATCCGCCGGACCATCAACCGCCGTGAAGTGCATGGGCCTTTCCGGTGTGCCTGAGGCAGGTGCTGAATTCCGTGTCATGAACAATGAGAAGCGCACACGGGCGCTGGCCTCTGATGCGGCCAATGCAAATAAGATGGCGCAGCTATCAGCTTCCAAACCTAAATCAATGGATGCCATGCTGCTGATGAATGCGGGCAAGAAGCTGGAGCTGCCGGTGATTGTCAAGGCCGACACCCAGGGATCACTCGAAGCCATTGTTGAATCGTTTAATGAAATCAAGAGCGAGAAGGTCAAACTCAATGTGATCTCGGATGGCATAGGCAATGTCTCTGCAACCGATGTCAATAAAGCCGCCGCTGGTTCGGCGCTGATTGTCGGCTTTAGCGTCGGCATCGAGAGCGGCGTGCAGCAACTTGCGCGTCATGACGGTGTTCGCATCAATACTTTCCGCATCATCTATGAGATGCTGGATTTCATCAAAGAGCGTATGCTCGATCTGCTGCCGCCTGAGTATAAAGAGGTTGTGCGGGGCCATGCGGAGATACGCGCTATCTTTGATATTGGCAAGACTGGGCGTGTCGCTGGTTGTCAGATGCTAGATGGAACACTGCTGTCCAAAGGCCACTACCGCATCAAGCGCGGCTCTGATGTCATCTATGAAGGTACGCTCTCTGTGCTTCAGCACTTCCAGCAGGTGGTCGCAGAGGTCTCTGGTTCACAGGAGTGCGGTATCTTGTTCAAGGGCTTTGAGGATTTCGCTGTGGGCGATATCGTCGAATGCTATGTTCAGGAGTTGCTGCCCGTGGCGCTGTGATGCAGGGCTGATTAAAGATTGGAGGCTGATATGGCTGTCAAACGTATTGATCGCATTAATGCGCTTCTTCGCCGCGAGATCGGGGAGGCGCTCTATCAAGTGTTCGCTGGCGATACTATCAATCTAGCCGCGATCACCATCACCCAGGTTGATTGCGCACCCAATCTGCGCAATGCGACGGTGATGGTCTCAGTGTTCGGCCCTGACGATCAGCGCTCGCGGATGATTACGCGGCTCTCCCGCAAAGCAAAGGAACTACAGTCCATTATCAACCGCGATTTAACCCTCAAATACACTCCACGCCTGACTTTCAAGCTGGACCGCTCCATTGAAAAGGGTGACCATGTGCTTGCTCTGATATCCCGACTGAAAGATGAACCAAAGGTTGAAAACCCTTGAAGAAATTAAAGAGTTACAACGAGTGTTGTGATGGAGTTCTGCTGGTGGACAAGCCTGTTGGTTGCACATCACATGACATTGTGAATGCAATCCGGCGCAAGTTTAGGTTACAAAAGGTGGGACATGGTGGAACTTTGGACCCCAATGCAACTGGCTTGCTGGTGTTATTGCTCGGTAAAGGAACTAAACTCTCCGATCAGGTGATGGGGGGCGACAAAACCTACACGGGTGTGATCCGCCTGGGAGTCGTCACCTCAAGCCAGGACTGTGATGGCGAGTTGCTGGAAGAAAATCCCTGGGAGCATATAACCCGCGAGCAGGTGGAAGCAGGGATGAAAGTGCTGACCGGCGATCTTTTTCAAACTCCGCCCATGGTCTCGGCTGTCAAAGTGGGTGGCATCCCTCTCTATAAACTGGCGCGTAAGGGCCAGGAGATCGAGAGAAAAAAACGCTTTGTGCATGTCTATCGGTTTGTCATTACCGAGTGGCAGCCTCCGCTGGTTTATTTCGAGGTGATCTCCACCAAAGGAACTTATGTGCGCACACTGGCGCATGACATGGGAGCGGCTTTGGGCTGCGGGGCTTCGCTGGATGCGCTGCGGCGCACACACTCGGGAAGCTTTGATGTTCAGGACGCAATGCCCTTTGAGGATGTGCTGAGTCTGACTTTGGCGCAGTTGAACCAGCGGGTTTTGCTGTATGCGCAGTTTGCCATGCGCGTGTGAGGTTTTTAACAATGCCTGCGGTCGTGGTAGCGACTGTATGCAAGCGGGGCAGTAAGATGAAAATTTTCAGAGAGCCATCTCAATTTCGTAATTTGTCGTTGCCGGTCGTGCTGGCGGTCGGCTTCTTCGATGGTGTTCACAAGGGGCATCAAGCGTTGCTCAAAAGTGCGGTGGAACGCGCAAGGGAGCTCATTGGGCAGGCCTGGATAATGACCTTTGATAAACACCCACTTGCTTTGCTGGCACCCTACAAACGCCCTCAGTTGCTCAGCTCCACTCAGGAACGTCTGGAACTCTTTGAGACGCTCGGGATTGACGGCGTACTTCTAATTGACTTCACGCGCGAGATTGCAGCTATGGAACCGGACGATTTTGTACGCTGGCTGTGCGATAAAGAGCCTGGTTGCGCGCAGCGCTCTCAGCTGCGTGAGGTTCGCTGCGGCCATAACTGGACCTTTGGCAAACAGGCCGCTGGCACCCCCGAAATTCTAGAGCAGTATGGCAAGCACTTTGGGTTCGGAGTCGTTGTCGTGCCCTACGCTGGATTTAGCGGAGTTGAGATATCCAGTACCAGAATTCGCTGTGCCGTTTGTGAGGGCCGCGTTGCGGATGCCAGCCAGATGCTGGGCCGCCCCTATGCTGTGAGTGGCAGAGTGGTTGGTGGCAGGGGTGTTGGCCATCGACTGAACCTGGCGACAGCCAACATTATTCCTGATGTTGACCTGCTGCCAGCCAAAGGAGTTTACGCAGTGCGCATCACGCTTGGCGGCGAGATCTATGGCGGTGCCGCCAATTTTGGGGTACGCCCGACATTCAGTGACACCTCCCCGGACGAAATCGTCCTTGAAACCCATCTCTTTAATTTCAACAACACTCTGTACGGCAAAGAGATCAAAGTTCATTTTATCGCCTTCCTGCGTGAGGAACAGGCATTTCCATCGGCCATCGAGTTGATGCGACAGGTGGCCGAGGATATTGAACAGGCAAAGGAAATCTTAAAAAAGGATGCCCCCTTTACAACATTTTGACACGAGAAAACGTTATAATGCCGCTTTGATCGGTGGATTCTATTCGGGACAGCACGACTTTGGCTATATTCAAAGCTGCTTACAGCTGAGTTCATTGAAAAACTTTTCGATCAAGCGACTCGCGATGCTGACACGGGCGGGGGTACGCGGCAGGTTCTCTTGGGTGAACCAGTGCGCCTCTGCAATCTCTTCGCCATCGGGCTGGACTTCGCCGGAGTCATACTCGGCAAAAAACCCGATCATCAGATTGTTGGGGAATGGCCACTGCTGGCTGGTCACATAGCGAATGTTCTTGACTGTGATTCCAACCTCCTCCATGATCTCGCGCTGAACAGCCTGCTCCAGTGATTCGCCGGCTTCAACAAAGCCTGCCACAATACTCCAGAAGTGATTAAAGCCGGGGTCAGTGCGGCGGGCCAGTAGCAAACTTTCGTCCTTGTGAATCAGGGTGATCACGACTGGATTGATCCGCGGGTAAAAGTCCAAGCCGCAGGGTTCGCAGCGCATGGCGCGTTCTACAAGCCCTTTTTTAAGCAGGGCGCCGCACTTGCCGCAGTACTGATGGGTTTGACTCCAAAACAAAAGCTGCAGTGCTCTGCCCGCCAGCGCGAAAGCCTCGGCCCCAGCCAAGTCGAAAAGCTGGCGGATATTGATTGTATGCGCCGTCGGGGAGGGGGGCTCAGATGTGTTGTGCGCGAAAATTTCGGGCGCGACCTCCTCGCTGCCCTTCATCTGAGCGCCAGGCTCAGAGAATAGAAACTGTGCGCCTGTAGTCAGCTCATCCACCCAGATGTTTTCACCTTCTAGTAGAAGATACTGTTTCATTTTCCCCGCAATTCGTGAAAGCTTGTTAGAATGGCATGTGCGAGATCCTCCCCCTTGGTTGTGTCCAAGCGCTTCAGAATCAGCTCCCAACGGTAGGCTAGGCTGCCGGCGATATCCAGCGGCATGTCGATAAAGAGTCGGTCGTAGGCCCGTTTGCGTTTTCTATACTCCGTCTGTGTCCATATGAATTTCTCTTTGAACGTAGTGACAAAAAGCTCGCTGAATTGTTCTGGGTCGGCAGTTTTCACCGCGTGAGTTACAATGCACTGAGCATAGCCTCTGACATCATCGAAGAGTGAGTTCTGATAATTGCGCAGGGTGCCGGTGTGGTCGGAAACTGTCAGCCCTGTGGGGATGCCGGTTTCTTCGTCTATTTCAATGACTTCGTCGCCGTCATCAAACATGGGCAAGCCATCCTTGGATGCTCTGCCCACAATAATATTGACAGCACCCGCCGCGCCTAAAAGTCGTGCTAACTCATGGCAGAATTCAGGGTTTTCATAGTACTTGTCTGGCAGTTTGTCAGAGGCGATCCCATTCACATAGTCTCTTTCGAAATAAACCGTCCAGATTCGTTTTCCGTAAGCCTCCGGATCGGGATTATCGCCCAGATATATCTGGCGGATGCGGCCCATAAAAAACTTTTTAGGCAGGTTCATGCCCAACTGTGTGCATGCCAAGCGGCGGTTAAATATATAATCTGTGTAGTTCACTGCTTCAAATATAGATTCTAACAGCGGGTGTCCGCTTTTCAGATGTTCGATAATTCCCCATTTCTGGAAGCGTATAATCCGCAGCGATGTCCGCGGTTTATCAATGGATTTAAAATGAACAATATAAACATTAGATCGCGTTTCCGCATCAACCACTCGGCTTTTGGAGAGTGAGCGTGAGATGCGCCCAACATTGATGTACTCCATATTGCGGAATTGTCGTAAGTAGTTCAAAATAAATTCTTTGGCCCGCAGATCAACGGTTTTGGCCAGCTCCTTGTCATCCGGGTTGTTTTTGGCCTCATCAAAAACTTTATCGAATATGAGTTCGTTGTCCTCTGAAATAGAGGCCCCTGGCAGCCACTGGATTTGTTTGTAAAATTCGGGCGAGATGTTGCTGAGAACTTCACACTTGAAATTCGATCTGCGTGATTGGGTGATGGTTTCAAACAGCAAATTGCGCCATGCCAGATTTTCAACATTTTCGATTTTGAGCGCGCTCGGCACAGCAGCCTCAAATGCGCTTAGAAGGCTCGCATACTCTTTGCGCAAGGCTGGCAAAGAGAGCTTCGTGTTGTTAATGGTTTTGAACATTTTCCGGCGAAAATCACAGTTAAGCGGAAAGATATCAATCTCAGGGCGTCCGTGATAATTACGCTTCTGTGCGTTTTCCGCGATTTCAAAGAGATGCGCTTCAAATGCGCTGTTACTCATGTTGCCAATATCGCGAAATGATTGCAGTGTTAAAAACCGGGTACCAGTGTTTTTATTGTAGAAATAAATGGGGTAGTGGTTGATGCTGATGCGGGAATTTGAGAGCAGTAGATCCATTTTGACAGGATCAAAGGGAATCTGACTCATTCGCCAGTACTCACCTTTCATCATCAGTCGGTTACGCACCAGCGGATTGTCGACATTGAGGTAGACGATCTTGCTTTTAGAAACGAGATTCTGCAGTAACTCATCTGCCATAAAAGACATGTCCATCTCGAGCGGATCAGGGCGGATTTGAACGACTTTCTCCTCATTGTCAAAAAGCAGGTCAACCGACAGCTCCATCTCCTCCCGCTCCTCCGCCTCGGTCAAGGGCGGCCGTCCTTCTGTCAGTCGATCTTGATTGAGCGCTTCAATCCAGGCTTGACGTTGCAGGATGTGCATCGGTCCTGCGGTGACGATACCGACGGTCTTTAAAAAGACTGTTCCGATTCGTGATTTAAGGTTGCCTGTTTCATCACAGGCAAAAATGGGCGGTCCGACAATTTTCACAGTTTTTCAACTCCAGAACTAATTTTATTAGCAAAGATTTATTTTCCCGCAGCTGCTCTGCGAGCGGATTCAAGGGTGTTGTACAGGAGCATTGTAATGGTCATGGGTCCTACACCGCCAGGAACTGGAGTGATCAGAGCAGCTCTCTCTTTAGCGCTTTCAAAGTCAACATCACCGGCCAGGCGGTAGCCGCTTGCCCGGGTGATGTCTGGAACACGGTTGACACCAACATCAATGACAACCGCGCCTGGTTTGATCATCCCGCCTGTAACCGTGTTCGGCCGACCAGCCGCGACAATCAGGATGTCGGCCTGCTGTGTGAATGAACTGAGGTTTCGGGTGCCTGTATGACAGACCGTGACTGTCGCGTTGCCGCCCTGCGCTTTACGCATCAGCAGTTGGGCAACGGGTTTGCCCACAATATTGCTGCGTCCCACTACCACAGCGTGTTTGCCGGAGGTCTCCACTCCGGCTTTAAGCAGCATCTGAATGATGCCATGCGGAGTGCATGGCAGAAAACATGTTTCGCCAATCATCATGCGCCCCACATTGATTGGTGTGAAGCCGTCAACATCCTTCTCAAGGACAATGGCGTTAATCACAACGCTTTCATTAATATGCTTTGGCAAGGGGAGCTGCACCAGAATTCCGTGGATCAACGGGCAACGGTTCATCTCTTCAACTATCTGAAGAACCTCCGCCTGCGTTGCTTCCGCAGCGAGACGCACATCCTGCGAATACATACCCGCCTCAGCGCAGGCGCGCTCTTTGGCGGTCACATACGAGGCGGATGCTGGATCAGTACCCACAAGAATTACTCCGAGCCCTGGTTTTACGCCTGTTTTTTCTTTAAGTTCCGCAACTTGCGCGGCGATCTCAGCCCGCATATCCGCTGCCAATAATTTCCCGTTTAAAATTTCAGCGCCCATCGTCAATTAATCCTTTTTTTAGAGTTTTTTAAGTATCTTTTTGATCAGTATCACACAGACAACTGTCACAATTGTCCAGCACAAACACATGGTAATACATCCGGCAACTGTCATTGCCGCTTCTCCCGCCATGCTGCAGGCAGAGCCTCAACAACAATTTCGATGACCTCCGCGAGCGTCAACTGTGTGCTGTCAATCAGATACACCCCGTCGGCTTTTCGTAGTGGAGCATGCTGACGTGTAGAATCAATCTGGTCCCGGGCCAGCAGCGAGTTCTTGACATCCTCCATAGATTGGTTGGCAATGCCCTTCTGGACCTCCTCCAGTTGCCGCCGTTGTGCGCGCGCCTCCGCGCTGGCATCCAGATAAAAACGGGCCGGAGAGTCAGGGAAAACCGCAGTGGTGATGTCCCGGCCTTCAACAATCAGGTTGCCGAAGCGGGTCAGCGCCTTCAGCCATCCCGTGATCCGCTCACGCACCTCCTTCACCGTTGCTACCGGACTGGCCGCGCGGTTGATCTCAGGGGTGCGGATGGCGTTGCCCGGGCTTATCCCATTGACCCTGTAGCTGATTTGGCCCGCCTCGGGCACGCACTCAATTTCAACTGATTCCGAAAATTCCGCGACCGCCTCAGGGCACGATGTGTCAACCTGGTGCAACAGGCATTGCCAGGTCATAATTCGATAAAGTGCCCCGGAATCAACGTTCAGAAACCCAATCCTCTGGCCAACAGCTCTGGCAACCGATGATTTTCCAACCCCTGAAGGGCCGTCAATGGCAATGACATAACTCATAGATCTATTCCTGTATGTAACTTTGGTGCTTCCTGGTTTTCCATATGTTTTTCTCTTTGTCGCAAACTTTGTCGATCCTTCTCGCGTCTACACCCTCTTAGGCCCGCGTGTAGTACGCTCTACGAGCGGCGCAAACCATGCAATGCCGCTCATAGAGCGGCTACTACACCAAACGACAACTCTCGCGCGCCGCAGCGCGGCCGACTCCTGATTTCTGACTCACTTTCATTTGACTTTTGAAGCCTTATATTATCAAATAGGTGGCAGCCGGTAAAGAGCGTATTTTAAACTCCGGAAGAACCAAAACCGCCGCTGCCTCGTGCTGTGTCGGAAAGCGTGTGCACCTCCACGGGTTCAACTCTTAAAACCGGGGCGATCACCATCTGGGCGATCCGCATCCCTGGCTGAATGACAAACGGCTCTGTTCCGAGATTGATCATGATAATTCCAAGCTCGCCGCGATACCCTGCATCAATTGTTCCAGGGGTGTTCAGCAGAGTGATGCCGTTTTTAAGGGCCAGACCGCTCCGCGGGCGGATCTGTGCCTCAGTTTGTTCAGGCAGCGCCATCATCAGCCCTGTTTGAATTAACTTGCGCTCGTCTGGCTGGATTACAGCAGCCTCGCAAGAGCATATGTCCATGCCCGCGTCACCGGGGTGGGCGTAGGAGGGCATCACAGCACCCTCCCGGCATCTTTGGAATGTAACTTTCATGGCACCAGTATAAGCTAAAGCAGCTTTTCGCCGCAATCAAATTTTTTGGCTGCAGTTACGGATTTTCGGAGTTGACTCTTTTCAATCCTCCCGTATAATAAAGTGCCAACTATATAAATCGATATGGTTCCGATAAAGCTTATTGGATACTGGTGAATCACAAAAGGAGATACAATGAAAGGAAACACAATGCGCGTACAGTCTGGAATATTTTCACGCCGAACATTTATGGGTGGGGCAGCGGCATTGGGTGCTGCGTCCTGGATGCCGCAAACGGGCTTTGGCGCGGACGCAAAACCAAATTCAATCTTCGGAGGTGTTCAGATCGGCGCCATCACGTACAGCTACCGCTCAATGCCCGAAGGCGCTGCGGAGGTGTTGCAGTACGCAGTTAACAGCGGTATCAGCTCGATTGAGCTGATGGGGGGTACTGCTGTAAAATTTGCAGGCAACTCAATTGAGAAGTTTAAGGATCTGCGGAAAATGTATGCGGATGCTGGCGTTGCCATTCACATCGTCAAGTTCGGTAACATAGGCAATAAGGACATGTCCGACGACCAGATCGACCACTACTTCCGTGTGGCAAAGGCATTGGGCGCCAAGGGCATCACCCGCGAGATTTCTGAGGATGCGGCCAAGCGGCTTGGGCCGATCGCGGACAAGCATGGGATCAAGATCGGCTTCCACAATCATATGCAGATAAACGCGACGACCTACGACGGCCCGATCTTGTCGTACGGCAAGAATCTTGCCATCAACCTCGATATCGGCCACTACGTTGCCGTGAACGATGACTCGGTGGTTGCGCTTATCGAGAAATACCGCGACCGGATCATCAGCCTGCACCTCAAAGACCGCAAGAGCAAGGCGAACAAGGGCACGAACATGCCGTTCGGCGAGGGTGATACACCGATCACGGGCGTTTTGCAGTATCTCAAGAAGAACAAACTTCCGATCCATGCGGACATTGAGCTGGAATACCCGATTCCCAAAGACTCCAATGCGGTGCAAGAGGTCGCGAAGTGTGTCCAGTTTTGCAAACAGGCGTTGGCGTAATCACAAGTAACATAGGTTTTATTAACAAACAGACAAAATCAACAAGGGGATAAGTTTTATGACCAAACAGACAAAAAGGACAGCAAAGCTGTCCAGGCGTTCATTTTTGGGTTCCGCGCTGACGGCAGGAGCGACGTTTTCTATCGTGCCGCGGCACGTCGTCGCGCGTTCCGGCCAACTGGCGCCGAGCGAGAAGCTCAACCTCGGCTGCGTCGGTGTCGGCGGCATGATGGGGGCTGGCGACGTCAACGGTGTCAGCAGCGAGAACATCTATGCGATTTGTGACGTGAATGAGAACTACCTGAACAAGTCGGCGAAAAAATATCCGCAGGCCAAGAAGTATCGCGACTTCCGCGAGATGCTGGATAAAGAATACAAGAATCTAGACGGCATCACAATCACGATTCCCGACCACATGCATGCGACAGTCGCGCTGTGGGCGATGGAGCGCGGCCTGCACGTTCACTGCCAGAAGCCGCTGGCGCAGTCTGTTTGGGAGTGCCGTCAGCTTACCAAGGCCGCGAAGAAGTACAAGGTTGCAACCCAGATGGGAAATCAGGGCTATTCGCACCCCGCTACGCGGGTTGCGTGCGAGACGATTTGGAACGGCGATCTTGGCGACGTTACAGAGGTTCACGGCATGCACCCCGGCGGCTTCGCGCGCGGCATCAACGCATGGCCGCAGGGCGAGGAACTTCCCCGAACGCTCGACTGGGAGCTTTGGACCGGCCGCGCGCCGATGCATGCGTACAGCGCCAAGATCGCCCCGATCCAATGGCGCGGCTTCTTGGACTATGGCACGATGATGATCGGCGACTGGGGCATCCATATCATGGGGCCTGCCAACTGGGGCCTGCAACTGGCCGATCCGCTCAGTGTGGAGTGCATCGCGGTCGATGAAGTCAACGAGGTGACCTATCCGCACTATGCGTGCCGGTTCGAGTTCGGCGAACGACCGAACAAGTTCGTGTCCGGCGGCAAGATGCCGCCTGTGACGGTGTATTGGTACGAGGGCAAAATGCACAACAAGTTTAACGCCCCCGAAGGACTGACGCGTGACGATGTCAAGCCGTTCAACGAGGTCTTTGTTGGAACCAAGGGCTTCATGGGCACGACGGGACGCGGCGAGGGTATCCGCCTGATTCCCGAGGCCAAGATGAAGGATTACAAGCGTCCACCCGAAGTGATCGCGCGCTCGCCAGGACACTACAAAGACTGGATCCGCGCATGCAAGGGCGGCCCTGAGGCCTGCTCGAATTTCGGCATCTCGGCGCCCTACACGGAGTGGATGCTGCTGGGGACGATCTGCTGGCGCTTCCCGAACGAGAAGCTCCTATGGGACTCCAAGAACATGCGTTTCACCAACAACGAAAAGGCGAATGCTTTCGTCAAGCCCTTCTTCCGTAAGGGTTGGGAGTTGAAAGAGATCACCTGATCCTAATTTCAATCCTTATCTACTTCGACCAGTCACAGGCAGCCGTTGTTTGATTAGGATTACGATTAGGATTGTGATAAAGAGTGATCACCCTCTAATCTGTAACTTTCCAAATCAACAAGGGTTAAATGGTTTTATAAACAGGATTTTAAAGATGACTAAAAAAATATTGGTTTTGGTGCCAGCACTTGCTCTGGCAGTCGCGGCAGGCGCAGGTGACTGGACGCAATGGCGCGGCTCCAACCGCGATCTGCTGATTGAAGATGAGGCGGTTGCCGGAAGCTGGCCTGCGGATGGCCCCAAGCAACTCTGGCAGATTGATCTGGAGGGTGATGGTTATGCTGAGCCGATTATTGTGGCAGGTAAAATTTATATCACCGGCTGTGTTGGCGGCAAGAAAGAGCGCAAGGGGATGATTTACTGCCTGAATGCAAGCAATGGTTCGATGGTTTGGGAGAAAGAGTACGGTCCTGAGTGGGGTCAAAGCTATGAACGGGCCCGCACAACTCCCACCTGTCTCGATGGCAAACTATATATCATCAGCGGTGTTGGGGGGGTGATCTGTCTGGATGCGACAAAAGGTTCGATTCTCTGGTCAGTTGATTCGCACAAGGAGTTTGGCGGCAAGAATATTACCTGGGGCATTGCCGAGAATCCATTGATCTATGGTGGACATTTGATCTGCCAGCCTGGCGGTGCGGGGGCTTCGGTTGTGGCGCTTGATATCAAGACTGGCAAGCTGGTTTGGAAAAGCACAGAGTTGAGCGAGAAAAGCGCGTACTGCTCACCTGATCTTATAATCATTAACGGGCGCAAGCAACTGGTCACCATGCTTGAGGACCATGTGGTCGGTTTGAATCCCGCCACAGGCAAACTGCTCTGGAAATATCCCCATCGCAATAAAAACGCGGTTCACCCTAATACGCCGATTGCCGCTGGTAAGGATCGGGTTTTTGTCTCATCAGGCTATGGCTACGGCGCCGAGGTGCTTGAGATCAACGGGGGTGAGGTCAAGCAAATCTGGCAAGAGAAGTCGGTTGACAACCATTTTCAAGGGGCCGCCTTTTATAAAGGTCGTATCTTCACATCTGGAGGAGGCAAGTTCTGGTGTTTAGACCCTGCGAGTGGTAGAGCGCACTTCACTGTTAAGGAGGCCAAAAAAGCCTCATTTTGCATCCTGGAAGATGGTATGATTATTACCTATGATGACCATGGCGGGCAGGTTTTGCTCCTTAAGGTAGCTGAAAACACCTATGAGATCAAAGGCTCTTTTAAGATCACTTATGGTAATGATGCGCACTGGTCATCCCCGGTAGTCTCCGGCGGGGTCATGTACTTGCGCCGTGGCAAGGGACTGGCCGCGTTTGCGGTGGGGAGGTGAAACGGGGGATTGACAATGCATTTGTTTGGTGTCCAGGCTTTAGCCTGTTTCAAGGCGGGTTGTTGAGAAATTACATTATGCTTTGTCAAAAAAAAGCAAGGAGTGAGTAGTGGGAGTTATCGACATTGTTGTGTTTGTTGCATTTGTGGCAGCGGTGATGTTTGTTGGTCTTTGGAAATCCAAGGGCGAGGATACACGCGGTGAACAGGGTGCTTCAGACTACTTTCTCGCAGGACGTGGTTTGACTTGGTGGCTGATCGGGTTTTCGCTGATTGCAGCCAATATTTCGGCAGAGCAGTTTGTCGGTATGTCTGGGCAGGGTGCCGGCTTTGAAGGGTTATCGGTCTCCAGTTGGGAGTGGATTGCCGCGATATCGCTGGTTGTGGTTGCGTTTGTTTTGCTTCCCTATTTTCTGCGCTCAGGCATAACCACCATCCCGGAGTTTCTCGAGGTTCGCTATAACCACTGGGCCCGCTTGTTTATGACTCTTTCGATGATGCTGATCTTGATTGGTGTCAGTCTGATTGGCGTAATCTATGCGGGTGCGCTGACCTTGAAAGAGTTGATGGCCTCATATAATGTCGAGCTCTCATTAGCAGGTTGCTGCTGGGCACTGGGGGGGATGGCTGCGATTTATGTTGCGGTAGGCGGTTTGAAGGCTTGCGCATGGGCTGATTTACTACAAGGCTCGGCGTTGATTCTTGGCGGTGGGATTATTACTTACTTCGCAATCAATGCGCTGGATGGTGCAAATATCGCGGATCTGGTGACTTCAACAGGTGTTGCTGCCAATGTGGAGCAGGGTGCGGGGGTAATGGTCAAGTTTAGCGCACTGAACGAAAAGGCGATGCACATGGGTAGCAATCCGGCTATGCCTTGGCCTATTCTATTGCTTGGCATCTGGATCCCCAACTTTTATTACTGGGGTTTAAATCAGTATATAACTCAGCGGATTCTGGGATCGGCTTCTTTAGCTGAGGGCCAGAAGGGGCTTGTTCTGGCGGGCGCACTCAAGTTGATTATTCCTTTTGTGATTGTTATTCCGGGAATTATCGCCTTCAATCTGTTCAGCAAAGATATGGAGAAAAGTGCTGGCGATCATTTGGCCGCTTATGAGCAGGCAGTGGTTGAGAGTTCTTCGACAACCGTGTTTCAGCTGGATAAAAAATGGGCACTGGCCAACCCTGTGAAAGCGGCGGAGATAATCGAGTTTAATATTGCGGTTAAATCTCGTGCTGGTGAGCAGCCGCTTAAAACAATTGAACTGAAATCGTATAAATATGATACAGCTCTGGGCTTGCTGATCACGAAACTGATACCCCGCAATAAGGGTATTCTAGGCTTTGTGATCGCTGCTCTGCTAGGCGCAATTGTCTCATCGCTGGCAGCGGTTCTCAATGCGGCGTCCACCCTGCTGACAATGGATGTCTATCAGCGCTATCTGGATCGTAGGGCGAGCCAGTTCAAACTTGTCAGCATGGGGCGCATTTTTATTGGTGTCTTTGTTGTCATTGGCTGTGTTATTGCGCCAATGCTGGTAAACAATAAAAGCGTTTTTGAGTTTATTCAGAAATTCCAGGGCTTTGTCTCCACTGGTATCTTGGCAGTTTTCATTTACGGGCTGATTAACCGCACCTCAGGGCAGTGGGCGGGTGTAATTGGTCTTGTTGCAAATCCGATCATCTATGGACTTCTGACCACTAAATTTCCTGAGATGCACTATCTGTATAGCATGGCGTATTCTCTGATCGCTGTGCTTGTGATCATGGGTGTCTATGGCTTTATCAGCAAACAGGAGAAGGTGGTGTTTGAAACCAAAACAACCATGGATCTGACCTCCTCAAAGGTTGCTTTATGGTGTGGTGTTGGTGTTTGCGCCCTGACTGTGGCGCTGTACGTGGTTTTTTGGTAAAAAAGCTACCCAATAGATGAAAAAAGGCGGGGTAAACCCCGTCTTTTTTTGTCATCAAAAGGTATGAAAAGGCCATTATTTGATTTAAATTATAAAAATTTGCATAAAGCAAGCGAAAATACTTGCAAAAAAGTCTGAATATGGTTTAATAGAGTTGTTTAACGAAGATTTCAGCTATGTAACATGTATTTCTGGTTTTTTAAACTCGTCCATGGATTAAGGAGAGTTATATGAGTGAGTATATTGATAGAGTATTAAAGAAAGTGATTGCCAAGAACCCTGCGGAGCCTGAGTTTCATCAGGCGGTCAAAGAGGTTTTAGAATCACTTGCCCCGGTTTTGGAGAGGCATCCAAAGTATGAGGCCGCCAAAATCTTGGAGCGTATCACCGAGCCTGAGCGGGTGATTATGTTCCGTGTGCCCTGGTTTGATGACCAGGGGCAGGTGCAGGTGAACCGCGGCTTTCGGGTTGAATTCAACAGTGCGATTGGACCTTACAAAGGTGGGTTGCGCTTCCACCCCACAGTCGATCTGGGCATCCTGAAATTTCTAGCCTTTGAGCAGGTTTTCAAGAACTCCCTCACAACATTGCCGATGGGTGGTGGCAAGGGGGGCAGTGATTTTGATCCCAAGGGTAAAAGCGATAACGAGGTGATGCGCTTCTGTCAGTCGTTCATGACTGAGTTGCAACGCCATATTGGTCCGGATACTGATGTGCCGGCCGGGGATATTGGTGTGGGCGGGCGTGAGATCGGCTACATGTTCGGGCAGTATAAGCGCATCCGTAATGAGTTTACTGGCATATTGACCGGTAAAGGCCTTGGGTGGGGTGGCTCGCTGATTCGTCCGGAAGCCACAGGCTACGGCGCGGTTTATTTTGCGGCGGAGATGCTCAAGACACGCGGCGAGACGTTTGCAGGCAAAATCTGCGCTGTCTCCGGCTCAGGGAATGTGGCCCAATATACAGTTGAGAAGGTTAATCAGCTAGGTGGTCGGTGCGTGACGCTCTCTGATTCAACGGGAACGATCTATGATCCAAATGGGATTGATTCGGGAAAACTGGCCTTTTTGATGAATTTGAAAAATGTGAAACGGGCGCGGATCAAGGAGTATGCCGATAAGTTTGGCTGCGAGTACCTTGAGTGCCTGCGTCCCTGGGCTGTGCCCTGTGACTGTGCCTTCCCATGCGCCACCCAGAACGAAGTTAATCTCGAGGATGCTAAGTCGTTGTTGAAGAATGGCTGCTATCTGCTCTCTGAAGGAGCCAACATGCCTTGCACACCGGAAGCGGCTGATCTGTTTGTGGAGCAGAAAATACTCTATGGCCCAGGAAAGGCAGCGAACGCGGGCGGTGTGGCCACTTCCGGCCTGGAAATGACGCAGAACTCCATGCGTATGACTTGGACCCGTGAAGAGGTGGATGCAAAGCTCAATGCCATTATGGTTGCGGTTCATAGCCAGTGCATGAAGGCAGCCAATGAGTATGGGCACCCTGGCAACTATGTGATGGGTGCCAATATCGCAGGATTCGTCAAGGTCGCCGACGCAATGTTGGATCAGGGTCTGGTGTAAAGTTTGTTGTACAGGCTTTAGCCTGCTCAGAATCGGGTTATTGAGACGTTATGTTGAAAGTTGTAAAAAAACAGCACAGGCGTCCCGCCTGTGTTGGGCACGCAGTACACAGCCGAGACGGCTGTGCTACTTTCTCGCTCTTCCTGAAAGCTGTGAGTTTGAGCTTGTTTGAATTCAGCGCTAACGGTATATTAAGGGCGCATGAAATCAACACAGCAGATTGTCTCTGAGGGCATGGCCGAGCGTGGTGTCTCAATTTTACTGATCGGCGGCATGGCCCTGCCTGCTTTTGATGTTGTGCGCCAGACAATCGACCTGGACTGCCTTGTTGCCGCAAGTCAAGAGGGGGCCTTGCGCGATGTGCTGGTGAGCGCTGGCTATCAGGAGGTTGCGCGAACCGCGATGTTTGTGCGCTACTCATCCCCGTCAGTTTATCATTACGATGTTGATGTGCTGCTGGTGGATGATATAACTTTTGAGAAAATATTGGCCGACAGCCGGATGTTTGATGCAGGGTCGGGTAGTTTTTATGTGCCTAGCCTTGCCCATATGATCATGCTGAAGCTGCATGCAATGAAAAACAACAGAAGTCGTGAACTCAAAGACCTGAACGATGTTGTGGAACTGCTGCGTGCCCATCCTGGCGAAGTCGCCGAAAATGAACTCCAAGCCATATGCGATAAATATGGGCCGGCAGGGGTTTACACAAAGTTGAAGGAGTCGCTGTGATGGATTTGCCGGACCTCCCTGTCTTTGATGTTCCTGAAAATATTACAAATAAGCGGTTGCCGCCAGATGTGATCTATGCCTGGATGACAGAAAACCTTCGGCATCTGAAAGAGTCCGGTCAAATAGAGCGACTCCGTGCTCAGAAATCGCGCCAGCCGGCGGAAGCTTGGTTTGTTCTCTGACGTAGCGATCAATGCACAATTAATTGTTTTAAATGGAGATTTATTCTGCGCATCAATGAATTTAATGATTTAGCTAAGACTGGACTGGATCAATGGATCTACTTTCTGAAAAACGAGGCGTTGCCGAGCGAAATCACAGCTAAAGGTTTGCGCGAAGCCAAGGAAAAGCTGGATATCATGAAACTCAGTTCAGCGGAGAGGGCTGCCTATGATGAGTATCAGGAGCAGTTGCGGATTGAAGCCAGCGAGATAGAGTTCAGCATCAAGCGAGCTGAAGTAGCGGAGGAGGCACTGAAGGAGGAACGCCGCCAAAAAGAGGAGTCTCTAAAACGGGAAGCAGAGGAACGCCGCCAGAAGGAAGAGGCTTTTAAGCGGATTGTGGAACTTGAAGCGCAAAGGAGACGCAGGGTCGTACGGTGAGTTGATCTTCATGGCAAATGAATCTTTGTTCTGTATATCTTCATCGGTAACATAATGAATATCCAGCAGCCCATCAGAGCGATATCCTGTGCGCAGAAAATTGATCTCGGAGAGAGCCATGCTCCAACCGTTCAGCCAGGTATCCAGCCTTTGTTTCTGGTCGGCTGTGCCATCAAAATGGATCAACAGGTCAATGTCACTGTTATGTTGCGCAGTGCAGTTATTCGTGCTGCCAAACAGGTAGATGCCTTTGATGGAGTATTCGTCCAAATCGAGCCTCTGCGCGATCTGCTCTGCCATAAAATGGCGCCACTTCCAGCCGCTCTCACCCGGTTCCTCTCTGCGCTCTTGAATGGTGCTGAGCTCCGTTATTTCATCTTCCAGTAAAGGCACATCCAGGTATGCAACGGCTCTCTCTAACTCCGCATTCATCAAGACATAAAGCTGCTTGTTGAAATAGTTTTCGGCAATATCAATGACCTTGACAACTTCCTGGAGATGGGCGTATGCAGGTAAGATACGCGCAAGCGAGTTGGTGGAGTGCAAAAATGAACGGTTGAAGATAACGCCATCATCGTCAGGGTAAAGAGGGAGGTATTTGATGTTCTCCTCAACCAGATCCTGAAAGAAATGGGTGCCGAACGATAAGTCAGGCTGGTGTTTTGAGGCTTTTTGAGCAATTTCAATCAGCATGGCGGTGTTGTTGATGTTTGAATAAACGATCGGCACTCCCAGCTTCACGTCACCACGGCTGCCCCAACGCCCTGGCCCCATTAAGATAAAGCTGCGGCGCGGTAAGGTCTTGTTGAGTTCATTGATCACGCTCGCCACCGCTATGATCGCCTCATAGCTCTCTAGCTGACTGTAGGCAACAGGGTCAACATAGACCACGCTCTTGATGCCAGCCACGCGTCCGTTAGAGATATATTTATGCGCCGTGAAAACCGTATTGATGGAAGGGATGTTGGCTGGTATGGGCACCGGGGCGCAATCCCGGCTTTGAGATTGCGAACGGCACTGTAGTAAGTAAAAAAACTCACCATCGCTGGCAAATTCAATATCTACCGGGTAGCCCAAAGCTGTGCTTAGTAAAGATAAGGTTGCCTGTATCTGCTTGATAAAAGGGGTCTTTTGAATCAAGCCATTGAGCGTGACCACAACATCCTCGGTTTTGAAGTCAGTGGTGATGGCATGGGTGTCGCTGATAATATCGTCTTTTATCACTGAGGCCACTTGACTGACGTGAGGGATCTTGCCCCCGCATGTTTTTATGAGAGTGGCAATGGGCAAGGTGACAAACTGGCGCTTCTCCAGGTCAATCAAATCAATCATCTGAGGAGAGTATTTGCGTATCTCAGAAGGGGTGTAGTTTACCGCGAGATTGGGCTGACCTGGCGAAATCAAGATCGGATAATCGTCCCCCACGCGGTCGACCGCCCGTGTGCCAAGCCCCATCACCATGCGTAACAGACCATCCTCGCGTTTGATGCGCGGCGACCAACGCAGCTCATTGTGGCTGAATGCCACACCCGCATACAGGGGGAAATAATATGGGCCCACCCTGCGGCCCACCACCTCTTGGATCATGATCCCCATTTGCTCGACGCTGTGGAGTAAATTGCGCTGTCTCCGATATTGGATGGAGTCGGGGTTAAAGACTGAGGCGTATACCTCAAGGATACTCTCCATTAGCTGTGTACGACGTGCCGTCTTGGAGCCTGAATTTGCTAAAAACAGACTCTTGTATTTGCCGGAAAAAGATGAGTTGAGCTGGTCCTCCAGCACACTTGATGAGCGTACAATCAAGGGTGTTTCTTCACACTCATCAAGAATCTGGTCAAGCTGATGCAGCAAATAGGGAGAGAGTTTACAGCTTTTCAGCATTTGAATGATTCGAGGGTAATTGATACGGATATCTAAAATATCTCTATACTTATGCTCGTTCAGCTCCTCAAAACCATTGCTCTCGATCAGGTTATCCAGCTCATCCGAAGCAATATACCAGGTGCGGGGGATTTTAAAGTTTTTGAATAAAGGGTTGCGCTCAGCCTCAGTGGCGATGATTTGATTCGCCAGAAAAAAACCTGTCCCTTTTCCGCCGATCGTGCCGCAACTCATCGGTGAACAGATGAATTTGTCCAGTAACTCACCAAAGGCATCCAATGTGATGTGCTTTTGAATTCCTGCAATTGCCTGTGGATTATGGGTGATAAAGCGGCGGATCAGTTCGATAGTCAGCCAGGTTTTGGTTGGCTCGCTTGAGACTTTGTTTTTCGCAATTGCCTGTTTATATTGTTGAATTGCCTTTGCAACACTTTTGACATCAGAGCTTTTTTTGTTGACAATTTTTATCAGCTGCGAGGTCTTCTTTTGATAAATCCACAGGCAGATATAATCATAAATTTTAGAGTCATTTAAACAGTTACGGGCCGCGCTGAGGAGCACTGTGCTCAAATAGACCACATCAATCTCAGGTAGTGCCTCAAGGGGGGTGTTGACTTCGCCGTGCTCATTAAACTTGCTCCAGTTCATCTCATTAAAAACGCCCACCAGCAGGTTGGGGCTTATCTTTGCAAGGATTGCCAGCATTTTTTCGCACACATGCAAGAGCATTTCGTGGTCTGTGTTCTTGAGCAACTCAATGATCGACTCCCATTCAGCTGCTTGATGTGTGGAAAGCTGGGGCTGTTTTTTATATATGCTGTCGGCGATGATATTGGCAATGATGTCAAGCAACTTGGCCTCTTGCGGCAAAAACTCAAGATCATCGCTCGGGAGCGCGCCTTTTTGATACTTGACTTTAATACAGCCGCGAACACTGTTGTTGATTACGATATCCGTCCGCAGCTCATCACCGTGCTCATCCACAGCCCGTGTGCAATAACGCTGATCATCCAAAAAAAGCTCCGCAACACAGGCCTGCACATTACGAAAACCGATTGGTATTATTTCCGCTACTTTTTGCAGCATGTCGGGTGCGCCGCCCCTTAAGAGTTCGTCAATGGCGTAGAGGCACTCAAGCTCTTTGGCACGCTCTGCCAGCACCTCGCTCGGAGTATCTTTAAAACGGCTCACATGGTTTCCTCACTGATAACTTGTCTATAACTCTGCAGGCGCGACAAGCCTGCTGCTTTTCCATCCGGATGGTGCCCGCCTCAAGCCCAGCTGCGCCGCTTGACTGCCTGCATAATGCGACTGCTGACAATCGAAAATAATACAATCTGCGGATGAGGAAAACAAGAGGAAAAAACAAAAACTATCACTCCGCTGAATTGTAATATGAAATGCGACAACACATTGGACAAAAAAATATCCCATGCAACAATACCCTCAACAAAAATCCTTCAAAGAAATTGGAGAAAGGAAAAGCCACATGGAACAGCTGAATATTAGCACAAGCCAAAAGTTGTTTATCGACTGCGAAACCGACCTTCATCCAGCATATGCCGCTCATAGAGCGGCTACTACACCCGATGCTGGCCGACGATGATGGGCGGCGATAGCGGATTACGATAAAAAAATGCCTAAAGTGCCTCCATCACCTCACAGATATCCTGGTGGATAACAATGGCGGCTTCTCTATCCAAGGGGGTGGGATCGCGATTGATGATAACCAGTGGTGTTCTCGGCGCGCGGTAGCTCGGCAGGCTGGCAGCTGGATAAACTGTGAGGGAGGTTCCGATGACAAGCAGCAGATCGCTCTCACTGATGGCTTCCACCGAGGCACTCCACTCTTGCTCAGGCAACATCTCGCCAAAGAAGGTGATATCCGGTTTGTAGATCCCGCCGCAAGCGCAGCATGGCAGCTCGCCTCTTTCAATTGCGTGCGAGAGTTCTTCAGTTTGGATCACCTGATTGCAGGTGGTGCAGGTGCTGGTGATGAAAGTGCCGTGAACAGTGTGTACAGGCACTGATCCCGCACGCTGATGGTAGTCGTCAATATTCTGCGTAATGATCGTCACTTTTTTATTTCTCTTCAGCCACTCGGCTAATTTGTGATGGGCCGTGTTGGGCTGTGCCTGTCGCACCCGGGGATAGAACTCGCGCGCGAAGTTATAGTACAGTTTGGGTTCCCTATTGAACGCATCGAGATCAAAAACATTGATGTTGCGCTCATCGGCGTAGAGACCGCCGGCGGAACGGAAATCAGGTATGCCAGAGGAGGTTGATATTCCCGCTCCTGTGAGTACTGCGATTGAATTGGCGTTGTCGACCATCTCTGTTAATCGTTTTATTTTAGCATTCATTTTTTTGATTATAACGGGGTATCCATTTGTTTTGTACCGTTTACTATATAACCAGCATGGTGTTTTTTGTCAAGCCGTATACTGGATTACATTATTAAAAAATGAAAGTTGCGGCATTAAGAGTTGTTTGGTATCGTTTTAGTTTGAATTGGATCTATGTGATTTAAATAAACAGCAGGTTGAAATGCTTGGAAATCCGGTGCTTAAATTGAAGTGAGGTTGATTTTTTATGCGATTATTATTATTTATAGTATCTCTTTTTTTAGCAATAGCGTCAATGGCAATTGGATTCACCGGCCCGGCTGAGTGGTCGCTGGTGAATACCAATGCGGTTAAAAGCTGGCAGGCGAGTCAAACGGGCGGAGATCAGATGGTGCTGAAAGGCGTTGTGGCGGATAAAACCAAACGCGAGGTGCGTCTGCTGGCCGAGGCGGTGGGGCACTCGGTTGGCACGACTGCCGAGTTTTTGCTGGTTGGTCCAGCCAGTGACCGCGCGTATGAGGCGGCCGCGGTCACAGTTGCTGATCCAGCAGATATTGTTAAAGCAATGGAGTTAATCGGTGTGCAGCGGGGAAGGTGCGTTGATGGCTATCAATTCAGGTTTTGGGCCTATGGCGAGCGCTGCCAGATCTATCTTCGTAGGCTGGATGTCGAGGGCGCGAAGGAGCATTTAATCAGCTCTCTGCTGGCAGACTCCCAGCCGGAGGACTCTCTGCTGGACGAGGGATACGTCTTCACTGGCGGGGAGTGGAGACTGGAGGGGGGAAAGACGACCTGCCTGACCAGTATTGAGCCGCCCTGCTCGGTGATCTCACTCTATAACCAAAGCAGTACAATCTTTGATCTGCCTCAGCAGAGTGGACAGAGTGAGGTTTACGGACGGCTAACACTGGCGCAAAAGCTTCCCTACGGCACATTACTGGAGGTGATCCTGCGCCCTGTGAGTACTGATGCCATGGTGCTGCCAGTGGAGGTGACTGCAGCTTTAGGTGATGGCAGCTCCCTGCGGCTGCTCACACGCTGTCTTGCGCAAAAGATTGAGCGCAATGAGAGCATGGCGAGTGCAATGGCCTGGATGCGCGCTCAGGCAAAGAACGGCAAAGATCTCTTTGTGACGCTCCTGTTTGCTCCAGACTTGAGTGCGAAGCAGGCGCAAGATGTTGCCCGTCTGTTTAACATTCTGGAGGGCAACGGCATCAAGCTCTATGGCAAGGGCACGGAGAGTCTCTACTACCGCGCGTTACTGCCACAGGAGAGCTGGCGCAAACGGGAGGATCGTAATCCGCAGCCCTTTGAAGTCCATCTCACCCGGGATGCTGTCGGCAACTTGCAGAAAAAGCTTGTTTTTATTGAAGAGGATTGGAGCGTTGAGGGGCTTGACCCCAAGCTGACCCCTAAAGAATATCCCTTTAATCTCTGGTCAGAGCTGGATCCGCTAGTGGTGAAAGTGGGCGGTAAAGACAACAAAGCGCTAGTGGTGTTTTTCTTTGTGCCTGCTGACCTAAAACTTGCGGACTTTATGGACGCTGTCAATGCGGTGAGTAAACGCCTTCCGCTGGTGCATGTGTTTGTCAATCCCTCTGACAACGAAATTACAGCATTACGATTGAAACTCGTAAGTTGATTTCCCCAAACGCGCAGCGGTTGTTACTAAAGCAGCGGGCTCATAATGAGTACGCGCCTTCGCATATTGAATAGCCTCATTTGGTTGCGGCGACTAGCTGCTTTAGGCATTGACTACGGGAAAGTCCGTATTCGGCTTTGGTTGGTTTAAGTGTGCATTCTCCGCTTGGTTTTGGTATAAATAGAGACATGAAGTTCTTGGCTTTAGTTTGTTTGGTCGCTTTGCCTGTGCTGGCGCAGTTCTCAGCGGATGATCAGATGCGTTTTTGCTCTTATACGAATGAGACGGGAGAGGTCTTTGATTATAGGGTGAGCGTTCCTCAGTTTCCTGCTCCTGGCCAACGCTACCCTATGATTGTTTTTCTGCATGGCTCAGGGGAGTGCGGCACGGATAACAAAAAGCAGATTAAAATAGGGCTGCCAGCTTTGTTAAAAAGCCTGATGATGTTGAACCAGCAGGCGGTGATTCTAGCGCCTCAGTGCCAGCAGGGCAATTGGTGGGTCCATAAGCTGGCCAGGGAGGCGGATTACAAGGCCGCTAAAAAACCGACGGCCGCCATGGAGATAACCATGATGCATTGTCGAAACATCTTGGAGACCCAGTCAGTTGACCCTGATCGTGTTTACATCACAGGGCTTTCGCTGGGCGGATTTGGCGCCTGGGATGCCATCCAGCGCTGGCCAGATTTCTTTGCGGCAGCTGTGCCGATCTGCGGCGGCGGAGATGTCCATCAGGCGCGGCAGTTGAAAAAGATGCCGGTGTGGGCCTTTCATGGAGACGCGGATAAAAGTGTCAGCGTGGATTGCTCACGGCGCATGGTTGAGGCGATCCGTAAGGCTGGCGGACGAAGATACCGCTACACCGAGTTTTCAGGAGTGGCGCACAACTCTTGGGACAGGGCTTATGCAGACCAGGAGATGGTCACATGGCTCCTGAACCAGCGCCGTAATGCCAAGAAGCCGTTTTGGAAATTTTGGTAAGGAGAAGCACCATGAAATATTGTCAAATCTATTGTGTCATCTTTTTTTGTCTGACAGCGGGCGTGTTGGCTGAGATACCGCTTTTTGAAAAACCGCAGAGTTTCAAACAGCATACGCTGCTGGCGCATCAGATGGTGCAAGCCTTGCGTGCCGGCAACATCGAGCAGATGGAGGAGGTTTGTCGACAGGCAGTCGAGATCATGCCCGAGGATGCAACCTGGACTTATAATCTGGCGTGCGCCCTTGCGTATCGTGAAGACAAGCATGAGGCCTTGCAGATGCTGGAGCGCGCGATCCAGCTGGGGTTCAGGAATGCTGAGGCGATTGAGGCGGACAATGATCTCAAGCAATTGAAAAAAGAGGCTCGATTCGTCGAATTGGTTGCGCAGGCGCGTGAACTCAAAAATACGCCCGTGCCCGGAGTGCCAGTGCTGGTGCCTCCGACGGTGATGATGGGATTGCCGATGGAGATCAACCCCTCCAACACCGTCTGGAATATGGATTTCGGCTGTTTTCAAAGTTTTTTCAGGTTGCTGTCGCCTGCTGGCGGGGATGAGGATAGAGCGAAGGCCTATGGGGGTCCTGTGGCAGAGCTGATTAGAGGGTGGCTGTCAGAGGGGGTTGCGGCTGGTAACAGGGGCGACCTCTATATGAATCGTGATCGGGGGCATTCGAAGATCGGCATCGCCGATTTTCCTGCGTTGACCCCAGTGGTATACAGTGCGGAGGGGGTGACTGCTAACGCTGATTATAATCTGCCCAACACGATCTTTGAATACCCGTTGATTGGCAATTCCTCGATGGCCATGACGCAGGGGCCCTACTGGCGCAGCTTGCCGCGCATGGCTTTGAGTGATCAGTTTTCTAGTATTCTGCATTGCCGGCTCTATTTGAGCAATCAAATGTGGGTTTATCCTGAACATGAAGATTACGACAGTGAGCTGGGTGACCTCTTTCCAATGAATGCCCCCTTTTACACCGTTGCACAAGGATCTTCTTACAGTGACAAGGTTTTTATGCGGGCTTTTGCAGCTGCCATGGCCGCGTTCACACCGGAGACCAAGCAATATTTGATAGGATCGAAATTGATGGCGCCTACGCTGCAGATGTTGCTGCGTTATACCTCCGGCGGTCTCAAAAAGCCGGAGGATTATCTGGACGGTGCGGCACATCCAGCTGTTTTCGACGGGAAAGATCTAAATGTGACCAACCTGGTTCAAATGGCGCATGAGTTGAAGCCCGATGATGTGCTGCCAGTGGTCAACCTTCAGATTACCCGCGAGGATCAGAACATCTCCGGGGTTGATTATTTTGATAGAATGCCAGAGGCGCTTTTAAATACGCCTTGCGGCATCGGGCGGATTGCGCGGGGTGTCGGCTACGAACGGAAGATGGTGGTGCAGGCTCAGGCAGCGATCAAGGGCACGGCTGAGTACCAATGGGTTCTATTGCAGGGAGATCCGCAAAAAGTGCAGATCACGAAATTGAGCGCGGATGGTTCACGTGTTGAGATAACCTTAGGCTGGCATGGATTTTATCGCCCCATGAACCATGATGGGAGCCCGCGCAGGCTGATGAGCGGACGCGTGGATGTAGGCTGTTTTTTAAAAGGCAGGCGCTATTACTCTGCGCCATCAATCATCTCGGTTTACTATCCGCCCACTGAGGAGAGAGTTTACAATGAGGCGCACAAGATTGTTTCGGTGGACTACCGTAACCCGCTGCAGCGTTACTTCGACCCCGCGCTCTTTGTGCAGAAGCTATGGAAGGATTTGTACCTGCACACAGCCTCTGGAGAGCTGAAGGGCTGGTATCGCAAGCTGGATGACCGCACGGAGCAGTTCACCTATGCCGGGCATAAGGTGCTGGAGTACGACAAGCTCAACCGCCCGGTTCTGGCCTGCGCTGTAAGCTATCTACCTCGGCAGGTTGGTGGTGCTGACGCGCTGCCTGTGATGATCTGTGTGAACACGGAGAGCAAGTTCAGCTATAAATATAAGGATGCGAAGGATGAGTGCGGCGAATTCGAGCCTGCGAACTGAATTAGAGCGGTTGTCATGGATGATTTAATTTTGTATAATATGAAACATAATGAGGGTTTTATGAAGCTTTTTTTGATGGTGCTTCTCTGCGTTGCGATAACATCCCGCACGCTGGGGGAGGATGATGTTTTTGATGATTTCGAGGATGATATCCAGCTGCAATTAGATTCAACTAAAGTCGCTGACCCCCTTGAGTCGATTAATCGCGGTTTTTACTGGGTGAATGACAAGTTGTATTTTTACGCTTTAAAGCCAATCTCGGTGGGATACAAAACTGTGATGCCGGAGTCAGTTCGTAAGTCGATTAATAATTTCTTTAAAAACCTGGGTTTTCCAAAAAGAGCGGTCAACAATCTGCTCCAAATGAAGTGGCGCGGTGCGGCGAAGGAGCTTCGAAATTTCACGTTTAACTCCACTGCGGGGGTACTCGGCCTGTTTAATGTGGCAGAAAATCATTACAAATGGGAGGCGTATGACGAAGATTTTGGGCAGACCTTGGGATACTATGGAGCTGATTCATGGATGGCGGTGCACCTCCCACTCTTAGGACCATCCAATCTACGTGACTCAATTGGAATGGTGCCTGATATGTTTTTGAACCCGGTCTTCTACATTGATTCGTGGGGGATAAGTTTGTCGATCACCGGCGGCGACGTGGTCAATCAAACCTCGTTGCGTATTGGTATGTACGAAGATATGAAGGCATCGAATCTGGATCCATACCGATTTATGCAGGACGCCTATGAACAGAATAGAAGCAAGAAGTTGGAGGAATAAAATATATGAACAAAACAATCATGCGCATTTGCGCACTAGCGTTGTTCGCGACAGCAGCACTGGGGCAGGAGAGTGCGAAGAGTGCCACCCAGGACATTATGGAGCGCACGCTCAACCAGGGCATCGCCATTTTGAAGGACAGCCAGACAACCGATGCCCAGAAACTGGGTTTGTTTGACGGTTTGCTGGAAGCGAACTGTCACACTGACCTGATCAGTATGCTGGCACTGGGAAAGGCTGGCTGGGCCGCTCTGGACGCACAGCAGCGGGTGGAATTTACCAAAGCCTTCTTTGAATTAATGAAGCGGACATATTACGGGAAACTGAGCCAGTTGGATACCGCCAATGTGACGATCATCTATAATGAAAACAGTGAAATCAGCGCTACAAAAAGAAGCATAAAAACCACGATGAGAAATACCGGCAGCGGCTTTAGTGTTGATTATAAATTTACACTGCGTAACGAGCGGTGGGCGATTTATGACATGGAGGTGGAGGGCATCAGCTTGCTCGCATCTTACCGCTCCCAGTTCGATGATTTCTTAAAAATCAAATCACCGGCGGAGTTGATTAAAAGCCTGGAGAGCAAGGAGCAGAGTTTCACCGTTGAGGCCTTTGACAAGTAGTTGCCACCACTGAAGAGTTGTTTATGAACCGTTTAATATTAGTTTTATATCGGCACGTGGTTCTTCATACACCGAAAAAAACTTTGTTGTTTATGCTGGCGGTAGGGCTCTTTTTCCTCTTTCAGGCAAATCATTTCTTTCTGGATGCCTCCAGCGATTCGCTGATGCTGGAAAATGATCCCGAGTTAATCACCTACCGCGAGATTGCGGCGCGCTATGAATCCAGCTCGCTGCTGGTTGCGACCTTTACGCCGGATGACGGTGAGATTTTCACGGCGGACGGGCTGTGCAGGCTACGCCGGTTACGCGAGGAGTTTAAAAGCGCTCCGCATGTTGACAGTGTTGTTACATTGCTGGATGTTCCTCTTTTCCGCAACCCGCCAGTCCCGCTGGCGAAGGTCTCTGACAATATCCGAACCCTGGATGACCCTGGCACGGATATTGAGATGGCTAAGAGCGAGCTGCTGGCCAGCGAGGCCTACAAACAACAGTTGATTAGCAATGATGGGCGTACCGCGCTGCTGGCAATCATGGTCGCGGCTAGCCCGGAACTTGATGAGGTGCGAGCACTCAGAACGCAGTGCCAACTGGCTATCGACAAGGGGCTGGATGTCAAAAAAAACCGCGAGGTTTACGCGTCACTGACCCCGCGACTCAGAGAGCAGCAGAAAGTCAGTAACAAGAATATTCATGAGATGATCTCTGGACTGCGCAAGATCGTAAAGCCCTGGCAAAGCGAAGGGACGCTTTATCTGGGCGGCGGACTGATGGTTGGCGATGACATGCTGGCCTTTATCCGCAGTGATCTAAAGATCTTCGGCGGGGCTATTTTTCTCGCCATCGCACTGATCCTGACCTATCTGTTCAGAAACTTGCGATGGGTGCTGGCAGCCGTGTTTTGCTGCGCCTATTCAACGGTTGTCATGGTGGGGCTGCTGGGGGTTTTCGAGTGGCCAGTCACGGTGATTTCATCGAATTTTATCTCACTGCTGCTGATCATGAATATGTCGCTGGTGATCCACTTGGTGGTGCAGTACCGCGAGCTGGCAGCTCTGCATCCAGAGATGTGCCTGGCGGATTTGCTCAGCGAGACCGTTGCCCGTAAGTGGACACCCTCGCTGTTCACCACGCTGACTACCATCGCCGGGTTTGGCTCATTGGTTCTTTGCGATATCAAGCCGGTTAAAGATTTTGGCTTGATGATGAGCCTTGCTTTGGGTGTCTCGATCACAACTTCCTTTATCCTCTTTCCCGCCTTGTTGATGCTCTTTAAAAAAGAGGAGCCGGAAAAGACGCGCGAAGTTGGCGGCGCGGTGATCAGGGAGGCGGCGGTTACTGCCGAGAAGAGAGGTCGCTGGATTTTGATCTCCACTTTGCTGGTGGTTGGATTCATTGTTTTCGGGATGCGTCGTTTGACCGTTGAAAACAGCTTTGTGAATCACTTTAAAAAGAGTTCGGAAATTTATCGCGGCATGGTTTTTATTGATCGCCAACTGGGCGGTACAACGCCGCTCGATATCCTTATCACATTGCCGGATGAAAAAAAATCCGATCACTCTCCGAAGCAGAAACTCTCCGTAAACGAGGTGAGTGAGTTTGATGAATTCGAGGAGTTTGATGATGTTAGCGCATCCGCTCAATATTGGTATACCCCTGCCAAGCTGGAGGTGCTGCGCAAAGCGCACGCCATTGTTGAGTCACAGCCGGAGATTGGTAAGGTGTGGTCCTTCGCCACACTGGCGCGTGTCACTGACATGCTGAACGAGGGCGTTCCGTTGGATGCGTTTGATCTGGCTATTATGGCGGATAAACTGCCTCCTTACGCGCGGAAGCTGCTGGTTGACCCTTATGTGAGCGTCGCGCACAACCAATTCCTCATTACCGCGCGCATCTTTGATTCGAGACCGGATCTGCGGCGGGACGCATTTTTGAAAAGGCTGACCAAGCAGTTGAACGACGGACTCGGCCTCCCTCCAGGTTCCGTTGTTGTCAACGGCACACTGGTGCTCTACAACAGTGTGCTCCAAAGTCTCTTCAGATCGCAGATACTGACACTGGGGGTGGTTTTTGTGATTTTGCTGGTTATGTTTATAGTTTTATTCCGCTCGCTGAAGCTGGCCGTGATCGCGCTTTTACCTAACCTGATTTCCGCCCTCATGGTTTTGGGCTTATTGGGGGTCTTTAACATTCCGCTGGATATCATGACCATTACGATCGCCTCGATTAGCATTGGAATCGCGGTGGACGACACAATTCACTATATCGTGCGCTTTCGTGAGGAGTTTAAAGCATGCGGGTGCTATCTGCAATCTATGCGCGCTGCGCATCGGGGGGTCGGCTGTGCCATGTTTTACACCTCAGTGACGATTATCTGCGGCTTTATGTTGTTGGTTTTTTCCAGCTTTGTCCCAAGTATTTTGTTCGGTGTCCTTTGTAGCGCGGCGATGGTGGTGGCCTTGTTTGGCGCGCTGACACTTCTGCCTTGGTTGCTGATCACCTTAAAGCCCTTTGGTCCTGAGCGTGTGTGCGATGAGCAGGGTTGACGCTCTCAATAAAATCTTCCCAGCTGTCATGCACCGATAGTTGCAGAAACTCCTAGTAGTCCAGCCCGGCGCGGCGCACATATTCGTCGGTGAGATGAAACCCCAAGGGGCGGATCAGGTGCAGCGGCCATCCAAGTCCTACACATAAGCGCCCGATCGCCCCAGTGTTGTGCGGTATCTCCGGTTGCAGGAGGACAATGTGAAATATTGCTTGTGTGTTTTTTGCCATACGTTTTTTTTCTTCTGTCTTCTGAATTTTGTCCCCTTAAAACTCACTCATGATCTGGTTCTCCAGCGTGGCTCCGCTGGTGATTGTGATAATCTCGGTTGATTGCAGTAGGTGTGGGATGAGAGTTGCGTTGAGTTTCGCCGCTGGCATTAGCGAGGGCTTGAACAGGCAGCTGAGTTCATTGCTCCTCTGATTCAAGGTAAAAGTACACTCCGGGAGCAGCGCGCCGAGAGCTTTCATTGAGCCAGGTGACCCAGTGAGCGCATAGGTCAGCAGCCCGCTCTTGTTGGTGATCTCCGCGACAGTTGTCAGACTCGCGCTCTTACCCTGTTTAAAAAATGCGACATAGTCGCACAGCAGCTCAATGTCATTCAGGTTGTGAGAGCTGATCACAATGGTCTGTGCTTTGCCTCGCTTAAGGATAAAATTGCGCATGTTGGCCACCTCTTTCGGATCTAATCCGCTGAGTGGCTCATCCAATAAAATCAGCTCTGGAAATCCGATAAAACACTGCGCGATCATTACCCGCTTGCGCATGCCATGTGAAAGCGAGCGGATGGTTGAGCTCATGCGGTCAGCCAGGTGAACCTCAGTGAGAATATCTTTAGCGGTTTTAAGGGCTGCGCTCTTGCCCAGTCCCTGCAGCCGAGCGTAGTGGACCAAGGTTTCTAGAGGATAACTCTCCTCAGGCAAGGCAGAGTCCTGGGGCAGGATGCTGATGCGTCCGCAGTGAATCTCAGGCTTGAATGGTCCACTGTTGAGCAGGTTGATCTGGCCCGAGTTGGTCCTAAGAAAACCGGCCACCGACATCATCCAGGTGGTTTTGCCGGCTCCGTTTGCTCCCACCAGCCCGGTGACAGCGTAATTTGGAATGGAGATTGTCAATCCGTTCAATGCTCGGGTGGAACCGTATTTTTTAACGAGATCAGTGGTTGTTACAGCGTTTGTCATTTTAAATATCACGCCTCCGGAAGGCCAGGTATCCCAGGAAAAGGTAGCACAGCGCCAGTGTGATCATCCAGGTGGCGCCAGTGGCAACTGCGGCAGCGCTGTTACGCCAGAGAAAGAAGCGGTGGGTGTCAGGGACTACAGTTGCCAGATATGCAAAGATCGATTTCCAGCCAGAGGCGCCTTTGGTAAAGTGCGCACCCGCTGAGATTACGAAACATCCTGAGATGGAGAGAATCCCCAGGATTGTGGCTTTGCTGCCAGAGCGGGTGAGATGCGAAAGCCCCATGGCCAGCCCTAGGAATGGGATGGAGTAAATCCAGGCACGTAGCGACCACACAAAGATGTTGGTTAGCAGCTCGAAGGTGGTGCCGTGCAGCCGGATCAACGCCACTATATAGGCCCCGATGCCGCTTAAAAGCAGCGCTGCGCCGATCATTCCCGCCTGGCCCAAGAACTTACCGAACGACCATGTGAAGCGTGAACTCCTGAATGCGACGTAACGGATGGAGCCTGAACCGATGTCATCCGAGATGCGGTTGGCTGAGACCAGCACAACCAGCAGGGGGGTGTAAAAAAAGACCAGCCAGGCGAAGATCAACTCCACTGGGTGTTTGCCAACCAGATCATCATATACGTTGTTGTCACGAGAAACCTCCTTCATAATACGCTGGAACGGCTTGGATTTCCACAGTGTTTTGGAGACTACGCCAACCTCTTCGGTCTCAGGGAGCTGGAGCAGCTTGACCAGCTCCTGCTCCATTTTTTGAAGAGCATTGATCGAGAAGTTCATGGTGCAGATCGCCGCCGCCATGTAGAGCAGCAGGATGACCATGGCACGCCGGCTACGAATCGCTGTGAACCACTCATAGCGCGTTATTTGCAGAAGTTGTGAAAAAGAGTTCATGGAGAGGGGTTAAAAGGGTTGAAGGCGCGCTGCTACAACTTGTCGCGCACGTCAATCAATGGGTCAAAGGCCGCCGGGTCAATAAAATCCTGCATCTCCATGCTCTCAACCTGTGGGCGTTGTTCTGGAGGTACAGCCTTGCCAATTTGCTCATAGGTTTCCACTAGTGTGGTGGTTACCTCATTCATGATCCTGATGCCAGTCTCGGTCGACATCTTATCTGTGCTTTGCAGCTCCACTGCCACGGCTTGCATGGTCAGGTAGAGTTTGTCATTCATATCCGCCACCGCCTGATCAAAAAGCGTACTCTCTTGTTCGTTCAGCTTCAGTTTCGCCAGCCAGCCCGCGCGGGCCATCTCAACCCGAGTTTGCCACAGCTCTTTAGCCTGCTCTAGATCCTCTTCGAAATTTTTGGATTTCGGATTAAGAAATTGGTGCCGCCGACTGCTCGGTGGCTTGGGGGGTGGGTTGGTGGTCGATGCATCGCTGATGAGATTGGTTGCCGCCTCTGTTGTGTCAGCTGCTTCGTTGTGGGCAAGCTCACCATGCGCCTTAAAAGGTGCTGGTTTACGCCCGGACTTTCGCTCAGGGATTTTAATGAAGTTGTTAAGCGCGGAGAGTTTTCCGCCTGTATTTTGTTTTTCCAACTTCTTTTCCAGCTCTTTTAGCTCCTGGCGAACTTTTATAAGCTCATTTTTAGGAGACCAAGATCCGACAGCAAGCCCCAGCAAAACCGCAAACGGGAGTAATAGCAAATATTTCATGCCTTATATAATTGCTTATTATAGATCAATCTGTACAGAGCAAAATGCAGTATAAATCAGTAAATGTTCGAAAGTGAGAAAAAGGGAGTCGACAACCTTGAAAAGTTCGACAAAAAACAGGTGAACCGGATTCCACTAAAAAACATTTAAAACTCGCACTTTCGACTGTACATGGTTGCCTTAAAACCATATACTTTTATAGCATATTTATTTACACACTGTATGGAGTTTGTCAATGGAAATACTTTCACAAGGTTTGGTCTTATTAATTGCCGGTATGAGCATTGTTTTCATGTTTTTAGCAGTGTTGGTCTTTGTCATGACAGCTACCTCTAAGTTCATCCCGAAATTCAACCACATTCTTCCCGATGATAAACCACGCAAGCGTCCTACTAAAGCAGCGGACTCGGCTTCGGATGACATCGCGATTGCGATCGCAGTTGCCGTGGCAGCCGCACAAACAGCTTAATTGATTTACACCCCCAAACCAACTCAGATTCACTCATGAAGGAGATTTATTGTGGCTAAAAAACCTATCAATATAATGTGTACCGCATTCCGCGACGGCTTTCAGTCTTGCTATGGAGCGCGCGTTTTTACCGAAGATTTCATGCCAGCCGTGGCAGCCTGCCGGGAGGCGGGCGTCACGCATTTTGAAGCTGGCGGCGGCGCCCGCTTCCAATCACTCTATTTTTATTGCAATGAAGATGCCTTCGCCATGATGGACCGCTTCCGCGAAGTCGCCGGTCCCGATGCGAACCTGCAGACCCTCTCCCGCGGCGTTAATGTGGTTGGTCTAGACTCACAGCCCCGCGACATCATTAAACTGCACGCCAAGCTCTTTAAGAAGCATGGCATCTCCTCCATCCGCAACTTCGATGCCCTCAACGATGTCAATAACCTGATCGACAGCGGTCAGGCCATCCATGACGCGGGGCTGAAACATGAGGTGGTGATCACAATGATGGAACTGCCCCCAGGGTGCTCGGGTGCCCATACAGCTGAGTTCTATATCCAGACCCTGCGGCAGATTCTAGAGGCCGAGATCCCCTATGATAGCGTTTGTTTCAAAGATGCCTCAGGCACCTCGGTGCCCTCTAAAGTTTATGACACCATCAAGCAGGCGCGCAAGTTGCTGGGCAATGATATCAACCTCGTGTTCCACTCGCACGAGACCGCTGGCATTGGAACAGTCGGCTACAAGGCCGCAATCGAAGCCGGCGCCAGCCAGGTTGACTGCTCCCTAGCCCCAATGTCGGGCGGCACATGCCAGCCCGACATCGCTACCCTCTGGCACGCTTTGCGCGGCAGCGACTATGAATTGGATATCGACATCGACAAGATCATGAAAGCCGCATTAATCTCTAAAGAGTGCATGAAAGACTACTTTCTACCGCCGGAGGCCTGCGCGGTTGAGCCCCTGATTCCCTGGTCGCCGATGCCGGGCGGCGCTCTGACAGCTAACACCCAGATGCTGCGGGATAACAACCTGATGGACAAATACACGGATTGTATTGCAGCCATGGGCGAAGTTGTGCGTCTGGGCGGTTTCGGCACATCAGTCACCCCTGTCAGCCAGTTCTACTTCCAACAGGCCTTCAACAACGTGCTTTTCGGCAAGTGGAACAAGATCGCCGAGGGTTACGGCAAGATGGTGCTGGGCTACTTCGGCAAAACACCAGTCGCACCAGACCCCGAGATCGTTAAACTCGCCTCCAAACAGCTCAACCTAGAGCCCACGCAGGAGAAGGTGGTGGACATCAACGATCGCGACCCCTCCAAAGGTGTCGAGTCAGCCAAGAAGCTGTTGCGCGACAGTGGCATCACCGATCTCAGCGACGAGAATATCTTTATTGCCGCGACCTGCAAGGATCAGGGCATCCAATTCCTGAAAGGCGAAGGTAAGATCGGTGTGCGCAAGAACGCACCTAGCGGCAATGCGGCTCCAGCTGCCAACAACTCCGGTGGCGGCTATACCGTCACAGTCAACGGCAAAGCCTACGGTGTCAAGCTTAGCGGTGACAAAGCAACTGTCAACGGCAAGGAGTATGCAGTTAACGTCGCAGCCGGTATTGCGAAAGACTCCGCCACATCAGCTGCGGCCGCTGGTGGAAGCGAGACCGAGGTCAAAGCCTCTGTGCCTGGCACGGTATTACGCATCAGCGTCAACGTTGGTGACAGCGTCAGCGAAGGTGATGAGCTTATGGCACTGGATGTCATGAAAATGGAGACCGCTGTGACCGCCCCCTGCGCTGGTAGCGTCAAATCGGTGTTGGTCAGCCAATCTGACAAAGTGAATACCGGTGACCTGCTTGTGACAATCGGCTGAACTGATTGTCGCTGAATTGTATGCGGAGGTAGCCCCTGCGCTGAAACCGGAAAAACACTGGAGCTTATTTATGAAAAAGATATTTCTCACCTGCGCCGCTGCTCTGACACTCTGCGTGTCACAGCTGGCCGCGCAACAGACGGACGTTAAGCCGCCTGCATTGGAACAAAGTGCTGCTGAGCTGATTGAAGATGCCGCAGCAACTCCGTCTGGCACTGACTGGCGCGACACTCTTAACCGGGTTAAGAACCTGGCGGCCACCACTGGCATTCAGGGTTTTTTTGTAAAAGAGGCTCCCGCCTATATCACGGAGGGCTACTACAAGCCAACTGGACAGCACGTTAAGGGGCATGCCGTGCATATCATCGGCGGCCTGCCTTACGGAGCGGGGCAGGCGATGATGATTCTCGTCTGTTTGGGACTTATCTATCTCGCGATTGTCAAAGGTTTTGAGCCCCTGCTGCTGCTGCCCATCGGTTTTGGCGGCCTGCTGGCGAACATGCCCTACTCTAATGTCGTGGCACCGCCGATGGTTGAGATGCTCAACGGTCTGCCCACGGTCATGGAGCCGGGCGGTTACCTCTATTACTTCTTTGACTTTGGTGTTGAAACCGGCCTTTTCCCAATCCTGATCTTTATGGGTGTGGGGGCCATGACCGACTTTGGCCCGCTGATCGCCAACCCGCGCACCGCACTGCTGGGTGCCGCCGCGCAGTTCGGAATCTTTCTCGCCCTCTTCGGCGCACTGGTGCTCTCAAAGGTCGGTGGCGATGCGATCAACTTTGGGCTCAAAGAGGCCGCCTCAATTGGAATCATCGGCGGTGCGGATGGCCCGACTGCGATCTGGCTGACCTCCAAGCTGGCACCTGAGATTCTGGGCGCGGTGGCTGTGGCGGCCTACTCCTATATGGCGCTGGTGCCAATCATCCAGCCTCCGATCATGCGGGCGCTGGTGCCCGCCAAAGAGCGTGGCATTGTGATGAACCAGCTGCGCCATGTATCGCGTATGGAGAAGGTCTGTTTTCCACTGATTGTGCTACTGCTCTGCGCCCTGCTGCTTCCCAGTGCTGTGCCGCTGGTGGGAGCACTGATGCTGGGGAACCTGTCCCGCGAGGTCGGACCCTCAGTGGCGCGCCTCTCGGACACAATGTCAAATGAGCTGATCAATATTGTCACCATTCTCTTAGGTCTCTCGGTTGGCTCTAAGCTGGCCTGTGAGAAATTCATGACTGGCGAGACGCTCGGTATTCTAGGTCTGGGACTGGTTGCCTTTGCCTGTGGAACCGCGGCAGGGTGCCTGATGGGCCGACTGATGAACAAATTCTCAAAAGCCCCGATCAACCCGCTGATTGGCGCCGCCGGTGTCTCCGCGGTACCGATGGCAGCGCGTGTTGCCAACAAGGTGGGACTGGAGTCCAATCCAACCAATTTTCTGCTCATGCACGCCATGGGCCCGAATGTCGCTGGTGTGATTGGTTCCGCTGTTGTCGCAGGTGTGCTCTACACGCTCTGCAAATAAGAGACGCGGCAAAAAAACAGAAGGGCGGTGTGGAATTACCGGATTTGGTTGCTATCTTGTTAATCCTGTCAAAAAAAATCAAAGCAATGAGTTGTCATACCCCACTTTATGTAGTACCGACAATATGTTTTTAAGGACCGACATGTTCGGCTTCTTGTTATTTGTGTACATCTTTAATCGCGCAAAGATACACTTCTAATTCTTGTGGCGGAAAACAATACGCCCTTTGGAGAGATCATAGGGGGAGATTTCAAGGGTGACCTTGTCGCCGGCGGCGATCTTAATGAAAAATTTACGCATTTTACCAGAAATATGCGCCAGCACCTCGTGCCCGTTCTCCAGTTTAACTTTGTACATCGTGGCAGGCAAAACCTTAATGACTGTCCCGTTGACTTCGATTGCATCCTCTTTTGACATAAAACTCCATTTGTCTGTTAAAATGCTATAAATAATAGCATTTATGTTAAAAAATAACAAGGCTATCCTTAAAACATGTCAATTTGTAATGACAGCTTTGCATTTTCTGCTGTCAGCAACGGACCACCCCAGACTTTTAGCCATAAGCTCCTGACCGGCTGATCACCCATACATAGCGCGCACGGCCCTTTGCCCCTTTATAGGCTGGCACAGGGTGTAACTTAAAATCCAGATTCTCACCGCGCAGTCGTTTTTCAAACGACGGCTCAACCGAAGCGGACCAGACTGAGAGGGTTCCATCAGATTTTAATGCCTGCATACAGGCCCGTATCCCTTCGCGTGTGTAAAGCTGATTGTTTCCTGAATGTGTCAATGCGGCGGGACCATTGTCAACATCCAGCAGGATGGCATCAAACATACCCGGGTTTTTGTGAATGATCTCTCGCACATCGCAGACCTTACAGGAAACGCGCTCATCCTCCAGTGGCGAACCATTGAGCGCGCCAAAGTAGAGCTTGTTCCAGCGTACAACCGCAGCGATCATCTCAGCCACCACGATCTCCGCCTCTGGTCGTAGAATTTGCACCACTTCGCTGAGAGTGTAGCCCATGCCCAGACCCCCGACAACCACCCGCGGATGCCGCCGTCGGGTGATATGAGCGCACCCCAAACGGGCCAGCTCAAGTTCTGATTCATGCGCTCGGCTGGTCATCAGCTCCTCTCGCCCAACATAGATCAGGTACTCGTCATTTCTTTTCACCAGCCGCATCACATTGTTGTCCAGAACCGCCGCTCGATCCAATTCCTCAAATACTTTCATATAAAAAGTGTATTAAAATGTAAAAAAGTGCTGGTCTTGGAACGGTCGTGGCTGTAGCCTACAGCCGCATGAAAAAACATAACCATCATCAAGCGCGTTTAAACGCAATTATCAGCGCCTCCGAAAGAGCACTGCCAAGACCAACGGAAACAGCATACACTACACTGCGTCAGATCGTCCAGTGGATTCCTGAGGAACTCGCAGACAGGCTGGCACGGGAAGCTGGGGCCGACATCCGAACGTTCACGGCATTCAGTCACGTCCTCGCCCTGCTCTATCGAGACCTTCTTCAAGGAACTCAAGCAGACGCTTCAGCTCCGGGACTTTGTCGGGTACAACCAGAAGGCGGTAAAATGGCAGGTCTGGACGGGGCTGCTCACCCACCTGCTGCTTCGTTTTCTGAAGCACGTATCGAATTGGAAACTCAGCTTTTCACGGCTCGCAGGTACCGTCCGCTCGGCGGTGTGGATGAAGGTCGACCTGCTCGGAACCCTACGACTCTATGGGACAGCAGGTGGTCCCAAGCGGCCTGTAATTGTTGAGAAACAGCTGTATTTCCAAGGGTTTGAGAGGTTTTCAAATGTGCCTATGGGATAGCAACCCTCCCAAAACCCCTGTTTTCAGGCACTTCCGCATTAGACGCAGACAAACACACATTTTAAACCGCCTTTGAAATCACAAAAAACCCCAATGAATCAACGGGGGAAAGGGGGAATTGTGTCTCTTTTCAGTGCCTATGGGATGCTAGTGAAACGAAATCAATTCACAACATAAAGAAGCTTTCAATGTGCCGTAGCGCACATAGAAAGCATGTGTTGGACTAAGCTGCTGTTGGATTTTGGTGCCTATGTGTTTTCCACTGACAGGCGGAGACTCTGCGGCACATGAGAGGGCGTTAGAACTGTTTTCAGAGAGTGATTTGTGCGGAAACACATGCGCTCTGATGGTATCAGGCCCGCTGATGGCGCCGCACTGAGGCGAAGGCAGGCCACTTTTTTCTGAATACGAACACAGGGGTATTGCGCCGTGTGCGATCTAGTGCAAACGGTTGGAGGTCGTTCTCGGGTTATGAGCATCGTTCTGTTCATGAACCGACAGGCTTTGAGTGCACAACCCACTTTTTTGCCCATGTCCAAACGCGCGGTTTTATCAATGCGTGCAGCTCTGGGTGTTTCTCTTCCAGCGCATCGCGGAAGCGGGCGCGGAATACTGCTGACAATGCGAAGACAGAGACAAGGAACTTAGGATGTGAAGGCTGCCAGATTCCATTCGTCTTAAGCCCGCCGCCGGTCACAATGAAATGAACATGCGGATGGTACTCGCCCTGCCGGGTCCAGGTGTGGAGTACGGCGGTTACGCCGGGCACCCCGCCGACCCATTTGGGGTTGTCACACAGATCAAGCAGTGTTGACGAAGCTAAGCGCATCAGCAGATCAAGCAGTTCACGCGGATGCGAGCGGATGTGTCGCCGCAGCTGTGCCGGAACTGTAAAGGTGACAAGATGATAGGTGACACCTGGCAGTAAAAGGGCACACTGCTTCCGCAGCCACTCAGCGGCAGAAGTTCTGCCGCATGAGGGACAATGTCGGTTGCCGCACCCCTGATATGTGAAATGACCGTGACCGCAGCTTGTACAGCGCCAGAGCGCTGAACCAGCTGCGGGTGTATGACACGTTTCGATTGCATCCATGGCCCGTAGCTGAT
>JBAYXX010000019.1:0-50135 GCA_041673345.1 Kiritimatiellia bacterium | reverse complement strand
GTGTCTGTAACTCGGGGTCGGGGTCGCTATCGGAATCGGTATCGAAAAACGTACTAGGTCGACCCCGATTCCGATACCGACCCCGACTCCGATGCGTTTGACCGTCGAGTTACCCCATCGTTTTTCCGCAGCGCGGCGCACGCTTCCACCCAACATCAGGTACCCGTTTTTTTTGCGGCAGACTGTGCAATCTTGTTAAGCTCCTCCCGCTCAAAGGGCATCAGCTCCTGTTGGCGGCTCTTGACCTTGTGTATCACCGTGCGTGCCAACTCCAGATCGCCCTTGGCAACTAGGATGCGGGCCAATGTGATCTGCACCCGCAAATCATCGCTATTCAGCGAAACCGCTTTACGGACAGCCGATTCGGCCTCATCCAATTTGATGTTGGCATCCACCAGCACCGAAGCCAATGTCTCCCACGCGATATACTCGTCGGGCAGCATCTTAACTGCGTCGCGCGCGAACTTTTCGGCATCCTCAAATTTCCTGATCCGGCGCAGAGTCTCGGCCAGATCGTTCAACGCCGGGTAAATTGGTTTAGCGTCAACACTGCGGCGCAGGAAGTCTTCTGCCTCTCCATAGGCACCCTCGCGCAGACGCAGGGAGCCCATCACATAATTGCCCAGCGAGTGCTTGCGGTTCGTGCGCAGCACCTGTCGCGCGTGCAGCAGCGCAGCGTCACGGTCGTTCATGCGGATATCCAGATCGAGGATGATGTCATTGAGATAGACCGCCGACTGGTTCAGCCTAGCAGCCCGGATAAAACCTTCCCGGGCAGCGCGCAAGAACTTGTCACCTTTTTTTACAGCGGTCATGGCGCGTGTGATCTGCACAAAATAGTTGTCAATGGTTCCAGCGATTTTCTCCATTTTCGGGATGATCAGCGTTTCAACCTCATTTACCTCATCATCCTGCAACTGCAAGTGTGCCAGCAGGGCCCAGGCATTGAGGTTCTTGGGCTGCAGGTCTGTGGTTTGCTGCAAGACCAAGCGCGCCTTGGCGAAATCATTATTCATAAGATGCACAAACGCCCACTCCAAGCCGCCGGATTCACGGCTGTCGGTGGTTTTGGCCGCTTTTTCAAACCATTCGCTGGCACTCTTAAAAGCTCCATCCTTGATTGCCAACTGCCCCAAGCCAATCAGTGCGCGCCGGTTGTCGGGGTCCTTGCTGATAATCTCACGGTAAACCTCTGCCGAGGCCTCAGACTTATCGGTCATCGAGTAGATTGCGGCCAGAGAATTGAGGTTCTGAGCGCGCTCATCAGCGGGTAGCAGGTTGATCGCCCGGTTAATACCAGCTAAAGCAGCATGGGTTTGGCCGGAGAGTGCCCACCCATAGCCCATCTGCGCGTAAATCTGGGCTGATCTGACATAGCCGTAGTAGCGCGAGAGCGACCAGAGCGGATAGCGATGCTTCAAGTTGGAGATAAAGTCTTTCAGCTCTCTTTCAATAACATCACGGTAAGGATCAGCGATTTCGACTCCCCTGCGCGCCATCTCAAAACGGTTGATCATGGCGGAGATGTTCTCCGGGTCGACATCGCTGTGTATTTTCGAATAAATCCTAAACGCCTCTTCATCACGGCCAAGATCCTCCAGCATCACGCCCAGGTTGTTTCCAAGAAAGCCCAGATGGCGGCGCAGGTTGGCTGCCAGCCTTACAGCTGGGTCATTGTCGCCCTTCTTGACTTCAGGCAGAGTTGCCAACAGCATATCCCAAAACGCGAAATACTCCTTCTGAAAAGATTTCTCCTGAAATTCTTTGATATCACGACAGCCGCCGAAAAATAAATAATTCGGGTAGGGTGAAAGTCCGGCAGAATACCAGAAGTCAGGCACGCCAAAAACCGCCACCCTCCGCGCCACATCCGCATCAATTGCAAACCAGTCCTGCACAAAAGGAAGAATGCCCAGCTTCAAGGTGCTTTTCATGCTCACCAGATCAGAGCCTTTGAACAGCCCCTGCTGCTCAATCAGCCGTTCCATGGAGCGCAGATAATATTGGTCCAGATCCTTTTGCAGACAGACCAGATGCAGCTCCTGGCCGCGACCCCTGGCCATGATCTGCAAGTGCGGGTCAAGGGTTCCGTCGGTGATGAACCAGGTTCGGCCGCCCATCATAGCAAGCGTTTCAGCGGCAAATTTATCAGCGAAGAGACCGCGGTTCGGCTTGCACTCAAAGGCGTTGACAATGGCTACCAGAATAACGATTATTGCTGTGGGCCAAGTGAAAATCATGCCCATCCAGTGGCCCGCTTTGCTGGCAGACATTTCGATCACGAGTTTGTTCTTCGCCTCTTTCGCTTTCAGCAGGAGATACCAGTAGGCGAAGAGATAGCCAGCGACCATGGCGACCATACCATAACAGAAAACCGGCAGACGTCCCATGGGCTGCAGTATGGCCCAGGGCGAGATGGCAGAGTTGGTCAGGGTGATCACAACCAGCACCAGCAAGATCATATGCAGTAGGTACTGACTCCACGAACGCTCATTATTCAGAGCGCGCATTGATGCGAACCCTGCGGCAACCCAAGGCACCACTGAGGTGAACAGCAGAAAGAGCCAACCGATCCGAGGCGCTCCGGAACGCAGCTCATTTACTTGAAACCGCCAGACACCCACCAGCACTGACATGAGGTTTTCATGGCCAAGCAGCGCAACTTCACTGGATTGGTAAAAACTGCGGGCAAAGAGATAGTAGAGCGACAGGCCACCAAGCGCGATCGCCCCCATCCATGTCATTTTAACCAGACTCAGCGAGCCATCCTTGAGCAAAACATAGATCAAAAATATCAGAAAAACCGGTACCAAAGGGATAAAGTACACTGACTGCACAATCGAGGCGCCCGCCAGAAAGGAAAATACGACCAGAAGAATTTGCCAGCGGTGCATAGCGTATTCCACCAGCAGAAAAGCCATCACGCACGCCAGCATCAGATTAAAGCTGTCAACCATCAGATGCGTGGCCGCATTCCAAACCGGAACCGCAAAAAGCAGTGCCAGCGCGGCGATCAGAGCACCTGCAACCGCTGCGGCAGCGGCGTGTTCGCTGACGTTTTCTTCATAAATCACATCATAAATCAAAAACGAGACTAGGCGGTAAATCAAAGCTACCGCGACCGCCACACAGAGGGCGCTGAACAGATTCAAGCGCACCGCCAGTGAGAGGAATGGAATTGAGCTCAGCCACCCCACAACAGTGCCCCACAAGGGATAAACAGGCAACGTGCTGGGCTCAATGCCGCTGAACACCGCCATGTATTTGGCTGACATCCCTGGATAGACACACCGCGAGAGAGTCAACGCATAAATCAAAAAAGCGAACAGACCCAAACCCAGAGAGAGAAGCAGGTCGACCTTTTTCTTTTTCGCAGGAATCACTTTAAAACCGCTAAAACCCATAGTTGCCACCTTTGAAGTTAAAACTCTTATCAAACTTGAAGTTCACAGTATAACACACTTACTCACCAAACTTACAAATATTACAGGAGCGACAGTCCATCTCCAGCGGCAGAGGGGCAGCGCCGCCTCTCGCGCGTGCGGACAGCGCCTGAATATGATTGATGAAACCAATGATCAGCCCCAGCGTGATAAACCCGCCAGCTGGCAGAACAAAGAGGACCATAGTATTGTTGTGAATCCCCCGCAGCGCGATTTCACCCCATAGCGTAATAGAACCAGCTCCCAGTAACTCGCGCATAGAGGCGATAATCGACAACGCCACTGTAAAACCAACCCCCATCCCAACTCCATCAGCGATGCTGTAAATAACCGCGTTCCTGGATGCAAAGGCCTCAGCCCGCCCCAGAATAATGCAGTTCACCACAATCAGCGGAATAAAGATCCCCAGGCTGGATGCCAGCGCAGGCGCATACGCCTGCATCAGCAGATCAACCACAGTTACAAATGTGGCGATCACCACAATGAAACAGGGAATGCGCACTGCAGCCGGGATCACCTCCCGCAGCATGGAGATAACCATATTAGAGCAGACCAGCACAAAGGTGGAGGCTACTCCCATGCCCAGAGCATTCTCCAGCGAAGTGGTCACCGCCAGCGTGGGACACATCCCCAGCAAAAGCCGAAAAGTCGGATTCTCCCTAAACAAACCGCGGGTTAAATCAGTCACAAACTTCATAATTTTTCCACTATATCATTAAAATTTGTCTATACGCTAATGAATATCTTTCATTATGACGGATTTGTGCGACAAAAGCAAATCGTTAATTTTAGAAAAACCACATAACTGCTCAAAACGCGACATGCGCATGGGGCAACGCTACGCGGATTCGCTCCCGCTCCTCATTAGGCAACGGACACCGAGCCAGCGAAAGCGACTGCAGCTCTTTGAAGGCGGAGAGATTTTCGGGCAACTTGACAATCTTGCAGTTGTCAAAGTTGAGCTGACGCAACTTTGGCAAAGTGGCCAGCCACCCAGGGAACTCGGCTATCGGGTTGCCGCTCAAGTCAATATCCTCCAGCAGCGGCAGATCCTTGAACACATCTGGCACTGTCTCAAACTTGTTGTCAGCCAGGTAAACCCGCTGCAGACTCTTTAACACACCAACAGAGGCGGGAAGCGCGGCGACCTGGTTGCTGTTGAGACGCAGCCAGCGCAACATCAAGCAGTCGCCCAGCTCATCTGGCAGCGTTGTCAACTGGTTGCGATCCAGATTGAGATACTCGAGGGCTTTTAAATCACCGACCACTGATGGAAGGGATTTGAACTGATTATCCGCCAGATAGAGCTGTTTCAAGCCGTTCAAAGCTGACACACCCAACGGCAGTTCGCTTATTGCTGTTGCTGATAGATCCAGAGTTTTGAGTTGCCGCAAATCCGGCAATGCAGCCAGCGACTTTATTTCAGCCCCACGCATCAACAGAATCGTGAGCTTGGGCATCGAGGAAAAAACAACGGGCAGATCGCCAACCGTTTGGCCGGTCAGCTCGATGCGTTCAACACTGACTCTGAGTTCAATCGCCTGTTCCACCGAATACGCGGTGACTGGGCGATGCGGTGCCTCTTTGTGCTTAAAACAACCACTCAATAAAAGAAATGGAAAAACAATGTAAATGATAAAATATCGATTCATAAACTCCTCAGAAAGATAATTTTTTGTATTACCACATATCATAGAATAAAATCTCCTGAATGTGGAGAGGATTTTTTCACGCATTAAACCATAGACGTTGTGCCACCTGGCAGTGTTCCTGTTATAGAGTTTCTACAGCCTTGATCCTCTTTGTTGAGCAGAGCTGTTGCGTGAAAGGTTGTTCCTGAACCCGCGAAAAAGTCGAAGACTAAGGCACTGGCATTATCTCTGGCTGCTGTTTGAATACAACTCATAACAGCGTAAGGTGATTTCGGGTATGTAAATCCATCATGGCCTAGCACTTTTTTCATTATTCTTTTACCATTTGCACTATAATAAGCACTTACATCCCAAACTGTTCTAATCTCCTGCGGGGAGGGCCTTGATTTGGCAATAGGTTCTATGCGTCCTTTTACCCTTTTGACTGCTAATTCGTTGCGTTTTCAAATAAGACCTTGCGGCGCAAGCGTAAACTTTGTCGCAAACTTTGTCGTAAACATTGCTGCGCTCACACCCCAATAAAGCCAGGCACCTCGCTCAAAGAGCGCAGCACCGGCGCACCGCAAGTGAGCAAGCGGTCAAAGGATTGATGTCCCTGAGCAATCAGCGCGCAGGCGATATCAAGATCCTGGGCCACCTCGTAATCATGCAGGGAGTCGCCAATCAGCAGAATTTCTGCATGCGGCACCTCTGCCATTGCAATCATCGAGCGCCCGATTGATATTTTAGAGTTGCCATAAAGATTATTAACGCCCATCGCACGCTGGAAATAATCGGTCAGTTCATACTCCTGAAGCATCAGATCCAGAATTGATTGCTCGGAGGCTGAGAGAATCCACTGCGTCATCCCTCTTAGGTTTATCTGCTCCAGAACAAGGCGTGTCTGCGTGTGCAGCGCCATTGAGCTATCTGCTAAAAACTTCGCATGAAAATCGCGCGCCATTGCATCCCAATCCTCGTCCTCCAGCACAAAGCCGATCTTGCGATAAAAATCCGAGACTGGGAAGCCAAAACAAGCGCGGTACTGCTCGACGCTCAGCCGCGGCAGCCCCCTGACCCCCAGCATACTGTTGATCGCATTCACACAGGCGCGTGTGTCATCCAGCAACGTGCCGTTCCAGTCCCAGATGATATGTGTTATTTGTGGCATTAGCGGTGTGTTCTCAAGAGAGAGTCCCATGTTAAAACTGCAATTCATGTTTTTAAAAGTGATCTTATGATAAGGGTATTTCAAGCGATTAGCGACCCCACGGCTTGTCACGGCGTAGACGCGAAGCGCGAAGACGGAAGTGGGGATGAAATACTCTTATCGATTTGCGGAGATTCGCAGGTGAAAAGCTCTGAGAACCCTACTCTGTGCCTCTGTGAGAGATAAAAACGTACAGAAAAAACAAGAAAATGAATGATAGTATTACGACGTGCCTTTCGCAAACGCAATGGCGGAGAGGGAGGGATTCGAACCCCCGATACCTTGCGGTATGCATGATTTCGAGTCATGTGCATTCAACCGGACTCTGCCACCTCTCCTTGATTCAAACTCCTTTATACTGCGTAACAGTTCACAAGGTGTGCTTAATGCGGGAAAGCATAGCAAAAGACGCCGGATGATTTCAACGTATTTTTTGCAACACGTATTTTTTGCGCTTTACTATGACTGCGCCAAAGCCTAAACTAAGGGCTATTAAAAAAAGTGTTTGGCCTTTGGCCGTTGAATCTCTCAATCTAGCAAGTGCTGAAACACCAATATACGGAAAGGCGTTTATGAAAATTCTCGTTACTGGCGGGTCAGGCTTTATTGGCAGTCACACCGCACTGGAACTGCTGCAGGCAAACCATGAGGTGGTGGTGGTTGACAACCTCTGCAACAGCGTGGAGGAGAGTCTCCATCGGATCCAAAAGATCACTGGCAGGAAAATCCGGTTTTTCAAGATGGATATATGCGACAAGACAGAGCTGCGGCAGGTTTTCAAAGAGTCCGGCCCCTTTGACGCAGTAATCCACTTTGCCGCCCTGAAAGCAGTCGGCGAATCCACCCAGCAGCCGCTGAAGTACTACCATAACAACATCACTGGCACCATTACGCTCTGCGAGGTGATGGCTGAGAATAACTGTAAAAACATTGTTTTCAGTTCCTCCGCCACTGTTTACGGCGAACCGCATGCCATGCCGATCCGTGAGGACTTCCCAACCCCGGGGGCGACCAACCCGTATGGCTGGTCCAAGCTGATGATGGAGCAGATCTTCCGCGATGTACACACCGCTGACCCGCAGTGGAACATCGTGCTGTTACGCTACTTCAACCCGATCGGCGCCCATGAAAGCGGCCTGATCGGTGAAGATCCCGCCGGCATTCCCAACAATCTGCTGCCCTTTGTAGCTCAGGTCGCAGTTGGCCGATTGAAATGCCTCTCAGTCTTTGGCAACGACTACCCTACGGTCGATGGCACAGGCGTACGTGATTACCTCCATGTGGTTGACCTGGCGGTCGGGCATCTGCGCGCCATTGAAAAACTCGCCGTAAATCCCGGCCTGGCCATCTATAATCTAGGAACCGGCAATGGCTACAGCGTGCTGCAAGTGATCACCGCGTTTGAAAAGGCCTCCGGCAAAAAGGTGGCGTATACAATTAAACCGCGTCGCCCCGGCGATATCGCCGCCTGCTGGGCTGATCCCACGCTGGCGCTCACAGAGTTAAACTGGAAGGCAGAGCGTGACCTCAACAAGATGTGCGAGGATGCCTGGCGCTGGCAGTCAATGAATCCCAATGGATTCGCTAGAAGCTTGTAGCGTGAAGAGGCCGCGCCTTTTGTCAGAGTGGAATGAACGCGCTACGCTGTTTTTGAGGTGAAAAATCTTAGAGGTGAAAAATGGGCGTCCACCGCATCAGCGGACATACTAAAAGCGAGCACAGTATATCCGCCGCTATGCGGTGGATAATTACATAACAAGCCGCAGTAAGGCCTAATAAAAAACTTTTTTCAAAGAAGCTTGCAATGAACACTTACACCTGCATCATCGATGATCTGATTGATCACATCAACGTGCTGAAAGAGCTTGGCCAGCGCACGGTTGAGATTGAGCCGCAAGTTGTCAGAGACCTGACCGCTCCTGTCGTGGCAACCGCATCCCAAGGCGGCGCAACGGTGACATCAGCCAAAGCACAACAGCGAGCAGAGGGGCGTGAGCCGCTCTCCAAGGCAGTGCTGCAAAGCACAAAGCCACTGGATGTTGCGGCACGCGCACGAGAGCTAGATGAAATCGCGGGACAGGTGCGCCGCTGCACTGAGTGTCCACTATGCCAAAGCCGTATCAATGCCCTGCCAGGTCAGGGTAACCCCAACTCGCCGGATGTCATGTTTATCGGCCCAGCACCGGATGAGGAGGATGAGCAAGCAGGCCAGACATTCAGTGGCCCGGCCGGCGAGCTGATGACACAGATGATCAAGGCCATGGGCTATCAGCGGGAGCAAATCTTCCTAACTAATATCTGCAAGTGCCGCCCGGAAAATGATCGTGCCCCTTTGTTAAATGAGATGCGGGCTTGTTCCGCTTTTTTTGAAGAACAAATCAGGATCATACGTCCCAAAACAATTGTCGTAATGGGGGAACACGCGATCAAAGGGCTCTTCCTTAATCAAAGCGGGGCAACAGCGCCGCAAGGCAGGTGGACACAATATCACGGCATCCCGGTGATGCCTACCTTTCATCCCAAATATATTCTACGCTTCCAAAGTGATGCGCAGGGGCAACAACGACGACTCAAAAGCTCTGTCTGGAGCGCGCTGCAAGCGGTAATGAGGCAGGTAAAAAAACAGGCGACCAATAAGTAGCGTCCCATGGTCTGCTTTCTTTTGTAAAATACTGAACATAAAAAAAATACCCCGGTCAACTGACAAATATGGATATCGCCAAAAACTATCTTATTGATGCACGCAAAGCCTTACCGCATTTTCCTGAGATAAAACGCTATTGTGAAGCTCTGCTTCCTGCTATCGCAGCGCAACTCACTCCCAATGAGTCTCTGCATATCATCATTACCGCAGAGAACAACTCAGATTCCGCCCTGACTGAACACCCTAATCTGTCGCTTCACAACACCACTGCCAGCCCAGGAACCCTCAAAAGCGCATTGGCCGTGCGGCAGCTGTTCAAAGAGCTGAAACCAGATATCTATCACTCAGCTGATATGTATTCAGCGTGCTCCGGAAAGGCAAAAACAGTTGCCACAATTCACGAGGCCTGCCCTATTACCCTGCCTCTCAACCTGAACACACTCAAACGCAAGTTATTTTTCCGATTGATAACACAACATAAGCTCCGAAATGTCTCTCAAATCATTGCGATCTCAGCCAATATTCTCAAGACATATCCTACCAGTCTCCACAGCAACCGCAGCACCATCATTCATTACGGCACCGCCCCTGAGTTCAAACCACAGGATCTCGAGATCGTGGAAAGGGTCAAAGCCAAATACACCCTTCCTGATAAATTTATGCTGATCATCGAAGCCGACAGTGATATTCACAACCTGACCACCATTCTGGATGCAATCCAAGCCACCGATTTCACTGAAACCGCCCCCCTGGTCATTGCAGGCTACGGAAGCCATAACGCAAACATAACCCGGCTGATCAAGCAGCGAAAAATGACCGCCCGTGTTCATCAAACTGGCGAGATCGAAAAAAAGGACATGCCCGCACTTTACTGCGCCGCCTACGCCCTGCTCTTTCCCAACAGAGTCACAGGTAACGGACTTCCTATTCTTGAAGCCATGGCCTGCGGAACTCCGGTCATCTGTTCCTCACTTCCCTCACTGACTGAGATCACCGGTGAGGCTGCCACGCTGGTTCATCCAACCGACAAGCACGAGTGGCGGCAGGCCATCAACACTGCGATGCTCTCCCTGAGCTGGCACGATGATAGCCGCGCCAACATTCTGAAGCATATCCAGCGTTTTACATGGGACAAAGCCGCCGTCGCAACGCTTGCAGTTTATCGCGACTTAGAAAGCCTCTAGATCCGCGCAGGAGCGCGGAGTGGAGAAGTGCGCGAGTGAGCGAGTAAAGATGTCGCGCCTTTTGTGCGGGAGCAACGTAGGTCCGATTGGAAACCGGACCTACAGAGGTCGGACGCGCCTTCGGTTTACGATAACGGCGACGATGCTGGTGGATGAGCCCCCACATGATCCTAATCGTCCACCAACATCGCTTGCCACGCCGAACGACTGGAAGGCGGGTCGCCACAGCATCGTCGGCCAACATCGGGTGTAGTAGCCGCTCTATGAGCGGCATGTGTCGCTCATAGAGCGACTGAGCGACTACTACACTAAACCCCGATAAACGTTCGATTGACAACTTTTTTAGTGTATTTCGAGAATTTCGTAGTTTAGAACTGATCCCATGATGTTGAAAGTTGCCCCACTATCAGCATTTTGATATATTAACAATTATCCCTCAGTGAGAAATGATAGAAATTCAACTATGAAAAAAGAGATTCGAATTACCCCGGCCCGCTGGATTATTGCAGGTGTTTTCCTCTCTGCGATCATCATCGGCGCATTGCTCCTGATGCTGCCCTGCGCCACGGTTGCTCAGGGCGGATTAGCCCCGCTGACCGCCTTTTTCACCGCAACAAGCGCAACCTGTGTAACAGGGCTAAGTGTGATCGATATTGGGTGTGAGCTGACCTTGTTCGGCCAGATTATTGTTTTACTGCTGATTCAGCTGGGCGGCCTTGGTATCATGACAATCGGCACATTTCTGCTGGTCATGGTCGGGCAGCGCCTCTCGCTACAAAATGAATCGCTTCTGATGAACACCTACGGAACCGATGCGGTAGACCGTCTTGGCTCCCTTTTACGGCTGACAGTTGGATTCACGCTCTTTATTGAAGCCATTGGGACAATCTTGCTTTGGCGTTGCTACCTAACACCGCCGCCGGAGGTTGCCGCGCAGATGGGGGCTCATGTTGGCAACCCACTTTATTATGCAGCCTTCCACTCTGTCAGCGCTTTCTGCAATGCCGGCTTCTCCCTGCACACTAACAGTCTGATCGATTTTCAGCACAACCCCTTATATTTGACAACCATCGCCCTGCTGATAATTGCCGGCGGGTTGGGCTTTCTTGTTCTGTACAATATTGCCACCATTCGGTTCTGGGATAAGAACCTCAAGACCTGCGGACGTCTGACACTGCACAGCCGAGTGGTACTGATCACCACGGCAGTGCTACTGATTGTTGGCACTGCTCTGATATTAATGCAGGAATGGGACAATACCCTCCATGCGATTCCCCAGTTGACCGACAAACTGAGCTGCGCTTTTTTTCACTCTGTGACTCCCCGCACAGCCGGATTTAACTGCCTGCCAATGACCGAAATCCACGGCTCCACCCGCTTTACAACTTTAATCCTGATGTTTATTGGAGGCTCTCCCGGTTCCACGGCCGGCGGCATTAAAACATCCACGCTTTTTGTCATGCTAATGACAATCAGCGCGATCTGCAAGGGGCGCAACCGGACTGTGATATTCCAACGCGCCATCCCTGAAAACGTTGTCCGGGAGGCGCTGGCAATCTTTCTACTCTCCATAATAAGTATCTTATTAGCATACGGTGCGCTTCTTTACTCCGAACGCCCCCGCACACCGGGTGAGGCTTCAAATCTCTATTTTGAAACAATTTCCGCTTTTGCAACGGTCGGACTTTCAATCAATTGCACCACAACCTTGTCAAACATGGGACAATTCATTATTATGATCTGTATGTTTGTCGGACGTCTCGGACCTATGACACTTGCCCTTTTAATCGGCAGCCGAAATGTGGTCGAAAGGATCCGCTATCCGGAAGAAACGATTGTTGTCGGCTGATTTGCGTGAATAGGCTTGAACAACCAAGGAATGAAAACTTATGAAACGAATTGGAATCATTGGAGCGGGACGTTTTGGGTCAGAGCTGGCTGAAAGCCTGGCTGAGCGTGGAGCTGAAATTTTGATGATTGACAACAACCATGCCCTGATCCAGGAGTTTTCGCAATTTGTCACAAAAGCGGTTGAAGGGGATGCCACCAACATTCGGACTCTGGAGGATGCGGGTTTTCAGGATTGCGATGTCATTGTGGTGGCAATCGGCAGCAATCTTGAGGGAAGCGTTATGGCCACCGTCAACTGCAAAGAGCTGAAAGTCAAGAATGTGATCGCAAAGGCCAACTCCGATATGCACGGCAAAATTCTCTACCGGGTAGGTGCTGATGTCGTGGTTTATCCCAACCGGGATCGCGCTCAACGGCTGGCGCACACCTTGCTTTCGCGTGGCTCAATTGATTTGTTTGAGATATCGGATGGCTTTAATATTGCTGAGATAGACGTGCCTGAATCACTGCATAACAAATCTTTGGCAGATGCGCAGGTACGTAACAAATTTGGCATTACAGTGCTGTGTGTGCGGCGCATGACCAAAGACCCTACCGCTCCGCGAACAGTAATTGTCCCCGAAGCAGATCAGATTATTCAGCCGGATGACAAGCTGCTGGTATTCGGAACCGATAAACAACTGGATGCGTTAATAAAAAAATGAGTACGCCGCTGATTGTCGGTTAAAAAATTTTAATGATGCGTATTCCTGAATCAGGCAAAACTGTAAACGCAATTTTACCGCTTTCCGCAGGACTTTACCACTATCGCTTAGGCTTATTTCTTATTCGATACAACATTTGTTGACTACAACGTTAACATTAAAAACACCTTCTGCGATTGGTTGGCTTGTCTAATTCATCATTTCTGTACAGCGCTTACATGCAAAACCTTCACTTCCCTGTCCTGGAACACCAGCACCTACCTTTGCTTGACCAGACTCCGTACCTAATACCGCTTTCTCACTTCATACTTAATTCACCAGATTTTCAGTCGTAAACCGGGCACACGTTCAAACTCCCGCACATTCCGTGTCACAAAAACGCAATTATTCGCTAAAGCCGATGCCGCCAGCCACAGATCATGCGCACCAATCATTTGTCCAGCGGAAGCAAAGTCACTCCACAACTTTGAATGAATCCTGGCCGTGGAGAGATCTATGTCAAGAATCGCCATGCCATACAATACCCGTTCTACAAATGCCAGCCGCCTCATCCGTATCTTTTCATCAATAGCGCGATGCACTCCGTGCAACAGCTCGCTGGCGGAGATAACAGAGAGGAAAATCAGATCATCGCCATGTTCAACAACCATCTTCTCTAGGTCCACTTTGCCCCTTTCACAGGCAATCAGGATATTGGTGTCGATCAGGAGTCCCATGGATTACGTACCTCCACGTCATTCATCTCCGCCCGGGCCGCATCAAGATCGACCTCAAATGAGTCGATCTCATCTGAGTCTAACCGCAAAGAACTCTTAAACAGAACAGCCAACTCACTTAACCGCCTCCCTTTGGGAACAGGTCTAAGTTCAGCCACACCCCGACCACCTTTTACTAGCAAAAAGCGATCACCCTTGTAATTCACACGGTTAACATACTCCGAAAAATTTCTCGCTGCTTCAGTCACGCTTAAAGACATTGTATTCATTTATCCAACCCTCCTCAAAAGTATTATTATCAGATTATATGATTTGTAAGTCAAGATGCGTCTTAGCAAAAATCCTCAATTTCTATTATCGCCAAGCCTCGTAAACTTTTTTATTTCTCCTTTGTTTAACCACCGCTTAATACATGCGCGGTTCCGAAGGAAACAGGGTCATCCATTATAGTCGGAGGTCAGCCCTTGATTTAGAACTTTACTCGTCATAATTCCGTTCTTTTCTCTTTTAACCTTGTTTCGCAACGCATGAGTAAATCTTCCCATTTCTTAGTTTCGGCACGGAGTTTACGGTAGCGCGAGAGCTGCCGGCTTATGGCTGACCCGCTGCCAGCATTCAGGAAATCAGCCAAGCGATGCTTATCCATTATCTTTTCACATAATTCATGCTAAATTGTAATATGAAATGCGACAACACATTGGGCAAAAAAATGTCACATGCAACAATACCCCTCAACAAAATCCTTCAAAAACTGGAAAAAGGGAAAGCCACATGGAACAGCTGAATATTAGAACAAGCCAAAAAGTTGTTTGTCGGGCCTTATTGCGGCTTGTTTCGCAATCATCCACCGCATAGCGGCGGATATACTGTGTTGCTTTCAGTATGTCCGCCGCTATGCGGTGGACGCTTATTTTTCACCTCAAAAACAACGCAACGCGTTCGTTCATTCCACTCCGACGAATTTAACGACAAAGTTTGCGCTTGCATTGCAAGGTCTTTTGTGGGGCGCGGTCACGACCCGCGCCCTACCGCTGCGGCCGACGATGCTGTGCGACCCGCCTACCAGCCGTTCGGCGTGGCAAGCGATGTTGGTGGACGATTGGGATCATGCGATAAATCGTCCACCAGCATCGTCGCCGTTATCGTAAACCAACCTCTCCACTCCGCGCTCAGCGCGGACCTAGACCCTTAACCGAAGGGCATGTTTTCCCTAACGAAACATGTCGGTTAATCAATCTTAATCCTATAAATCCTGCCGTGCCACGGTGTAGCCTTTAGCGCATTTAACGTTGCAATCCAGCCTTGGATTTTGGCAGCGCCTTCGTAGCCGGAGCGACTGCCGGCGTGGTAACGGCAGGAGTCGCCGCCTTGGCCGGCGCGTTGGTGGCCGCCGCCAACCAAGCCTCGGATGGTGGACCGAAGATATCCTGCACATTTCCCATATAAACTTTCTTTTCAATGATTGTGCGAAGGCGCGTGTAATTCACGGAGTGAGGAAAGCGTTCGGTCAACGTCTGGATATCCTGCCACAGGCTAATGACTGACGCCACAGCTTCGGTATCCGCGCCTTTTGTCGCGCGCACACGATCCATCAGTGTGGCGGCGGCAAGCATCTTGCGGACAACCTCAAAACCGGCCCTGATGAACGCCACCCGTTGCTGGTGGATTTCGGACCCGCCGATTGCAGCGGCGGTAGCGGCGCGGTCAAGTGTCTGCTCCACCTGTGACAGGCGTTGGCCGCTGAAAACCTCCCGCACCACGTTCACGATGGCCAGTCGGTATCGGCTGCCCTGTCCGTGCTTAGGATGACTTAAGATCGCCGCCCGAGCCTCATCCATCAACCTCCAATACTGATCAATCTCAGCGGCGGCAGGGCCGAAACCGCGCTGGTAATAGTCGGCAAGCAGCGCCTGGCCATCCTGCATCGGATTCCATGCCAATTGAGCCAGGAGGTAATACTGTGGACCCTGAGTGGCCCAATGTCCGAAGAACGTGTCAATATCCAACCCGATACAGTGGTGTTCCGCCAGGAAGCGATAATCCTCGATGGTGTCGGCAAGGGCCACTTCGGGTATTCCCCATATTCCGCCGCCAAAGTACCAGTAGTTGGGACGATACATCAGATGAGGCGCTTTAGTTGACCAGGCCTTGAACTGCGCCTTCTGTTGCTGACGCGACGCCACATTTCCGACAGGGAAAAAGCCCACATAGCCGATGATAGTATTGTCCGCCATCGATGTCCGCAGCGGCGCCGGCGTGTTGGGACCATATGCTATATCGTAAGCGTACAAATCCCGATCAGGGAAGCGTTGCTTCAGCCCATGTGCCAGATGGTTGATAAACGTCGCGTAGCGATCACTCATCGCCACATACTCCTGGCTCAGTCCACGCCAATAATAGCGGCCCCAGATCGGACCCTCCGGCACATCCCAAGCCCGGCACCCGTCACACACGCAAATGCCGCTGTGATAACCGTCCGACGGCGCCGCGGCGAATATATTGCCCACCGGATCTTTTTGCATAACAGCGGTGACATTGTCCAGCCACTGCGTCCAAACCTGCGGATTGGACATGCATACCTTAGTCGCCTCCTTGTTGACCGGGTCGCGCGTGCCATCGGGCTGCAGCGCGAGATACTCAGGATGCGTCTCGCGATAGCGATTGCCCCAATGCGCGAACGATGTGCTTGAAGCGCTGCTCCGAAGAGAACCAAAGCCAACCCGATGGAAACGCGCCCAGTCCGACAGTTCAGGCGCGATCTTCCACCCATGCACCGGCGACGTTATTCCGCGGAATCTTCGCATGCGGAACTGCGGGTGGTAGCGATATTCAAACGGCGCGAAAGCGATGGTCTCACGCTGGACACAGTCTTCACCCAGCAGTCCCGGCCACAACCAGCGGACATCCAGTTTGTTCTGAAGAAACGTATAGACCGCGTTGGCCGTGCCGAACTCCACTTGTTTGCCGGCAATCAAAAGGTCACTGCCGGCAATGACCAGATGATTCAGATTGGCGGCGAACAGAATCTCTTCAGGATGCTGAAACGTCAAGGTTGTCTCAGGAAACAATGCGGTCAGCCCGGGTTGCAGACCAACCCAGATCGCATGCGCCGGCACTGGATCGGGGCATCCTGCTACAATCGTAGGTTTAGCGCCGCCGACCTTTTCAAAATAATTAGCCAGCTCTTCAGCCGCTCGGCGCGTGTCCGGCGTTGCATCGGCGGCCAGAATAATCGGCGCCAGACTTTTCCCTTGTTCCAATAAAATTAGCTCAGCCTGCGCAGCCCCTAACGTCATGACAATTGCCATCAGTCCAACTATCCATTTGCCTTGTTCCATCATAAACTCCATTCTCCTTGTGTTATTGAATTGTTCTTCTACCACCGTGGGCAAGAGTCATGCGCCTGACTCTACTCTTCACGTTGTAATTTCTCCGTATCTTACTTCATCCAGCTCCAAGATTGGGCAAAGGCGCGACTTTCACCCGATTTCAAAGGAAGGTCATCCTGTTTAAAGCTTGGTTCAAAAGTTCCAATTTCAGCTCCTGGATGATTCCACATATAATAACCATGAAGCGGCGACGAAGTTTGATAAATCAGTTTAAATGGTATGAATGGTGATGAAAAAGTCACATGGTTTTCTGATTTCTCAATCATTCGGTGCTTGGGTTCAATATCGAAGACTTCGCTACCAATAGTGAACGACCCCTGTCTGCCATCATGCCGCTTCAGATGAACTAACATGTGATGGAAGCGCGGCGCGAGTTCCAGGTCGTGTTTCCCATTATTGCTTATAGTGGCACTCTGGACGACCTTAGCCTCATAAAAACTCCAAGTTATAATGATTTTCATACCATGAAAATCCGGTAGCTCCAGGATTACATCCAGACACTCTTTTTCCGGAGAGATTTTCATAATCCGGCACTGCTGATCAACAACTTGGCGGTTAGGCTTCCAGAAGCCCAGCCGGCCGAAAGAATCACCAGCAATTTCGTGGCCATCAATTTTCCATGATTTAAGGTTGCCGCCATTAGCTGGTTCCATGATGATTTGGTAATCTGGCGCTGTTATTCCCAACGCTTGTTTACCGTTGACTTTGTATTCCTTGAGGCTGACTTTGCCGGTCGTGATTTCCGGGGTGGCATCAAAATTAAAGTCTTCAAAACTAGTTGCTTTTTGAAATTCATCAAATAGTTTGTTTTCATATTCCATCTGTTTTTTGAGGAACGATGTTTTTCCCTGGAATAATTTTTCAACAGATTGCACGGTGAATTCTTCGCCGTAATTTTGTCCTTTGTCATATGGTTCAATCAGAAAGAAGTCCCACTTTAATGGCGGCAGATGCAGAATAATCCCATTTGATAATTCCTTTCCCTTAACGCGCATATATTTTTTTGAATGTGGCTGATTGATAACATAATCGCCGGAGATTCCAGGAACAGACAACTTGACAAAAACATCGCCGATTTCCCAAAAATTACCAATGGCAAGCAGATTTTTTTTACCATTATGCCAACCGACGGTTTGAACTACGGAGGTTGCATCTTTCAACTTCGGAAAAACTGCATAAGATGCAATACGTGAACTCCAATGGCGGGGAGCAATGGTTTCGGAAACTATCTCTGTCTTAAATTTATCTGTTTTATCCCATTTGTTAACCATGTCTTCGTAAGTTGCAATCATGTTATTTGCTTCCGCCATTTTACTCCAATAGCGATAATCAAAAAACATCCAATAGATATTGGAACCAACATAGCCGACGATAAAGTTGTCAATAGTTTCCAGAGCTACGGCTTCGGGTGGATTAACATTGCCGCCGTGACTGCCGTACGGTAACCCTGTCACCTTGACATCACGACCGTAACTGTATTTTTTGACATAGTCCATGACATTTCTGACGCCGAAATAATGTTGAAGGTAACGTCCTGAACTATAGGTGTAAAGCCGATAATGCCCAGCGGAATGTAGATATGGACCCCAAACGTTAACCAGAGAAAGATATTGCAGATAGTCTTTGGGATGATATTGCAGGTTGAATTTTGATGTTTCATTAAACCCCGCCACTGAACACATTGGTATGAAATGTGATTCTTTGCCTGCCGCGCGTCCGGCGGCGTTAACAGTTTCCTCAATAACTTTACAAAGCTGACCATGCTGCCAAGAGCGGAAGTCAACCCACTGGTCATGGTATTTCTCGATAACATCGCGCGGCCAAACTTTGCGCAACTCACTTTCTGGAATCTTAGCAAACTTCGAAAATTCTTTTAAGCAGTTCTCACAGAAACATCCTTTATAATCAAGGCTGTAAGCTTCCCAGTTGGTTGTATTGTGATCTGATGTCGCCATACTCTCTGAAAGCTTCTTCTGGGTGTTATTCAGAAAATATTCACCTTTACGGTAAACCTCAATTGGACACATTACATCTCTGTGTTTCTCGCCGTCAATGCCAATAAAAGGGGCTCCTTCGCCTTTGACATGGCCGTCACGCACTGGCCAGAGAGAACCCAGGATTGTAAAATTATTCCTTTTAAGCACTTCGCGCAATTCGGGCGAAACTCCTGACCCAAACAGATTGAATCCGGAATCTTTGAGAAGTGTTACAAAATCTTCCGCCAAGGGAGCATCATAGTACATAGCGCTTGGTTGGCTGTAACCCGTCAAGAAATGACGCGGGGCTTTGCCGTATTCCTGCTTTACAGTTCTGAGCATAAGCGTTTTGGTCTCTCCCTCTTCCCCTCCGACTTCAAGCCAATAGAGCATCGGAGAATATTTTTCTCCGGGCGACAGATCCGAAGCGATAAATACCGAATACATGCGCCAGACGCAAAACTTATTAATGGTTATAGTGGAGCTGATGGCCTTTGAATAATTTAACCTGTAAACTCCGTTCTCAACTTTGTCTACAGGCATAATCTGATCTGTGCCAACTAAACGATAACCTTCGGGAAGCTTTAAGCATAGGAAAACGTTTTTGGGGTAACGCGCTTCGCCACGTTTGGTCATAAAGCTTACCGGCATCGCATCTTTTTCCGGCAAATAGAATTTAGCATCAAGAAAACCGTGTGGAAACTGCAGGACATCATATTCCCCGGTCGATGAATCAACAATAGATACCTTTACCTTCGATATATGGAGCTTGCGTGCGCCTTCAATCCTTAAAATAACCACAGCTTTCTCCGCACCAGGAGGAATTACCGCATTTAAGCCTCTTATCGTATTATTTTTTCCGTTTCCCAAAAAGATAATAAAGCTCGTGGTCTGCCCGGAAACCTTGAAATCAAAATCAACTTTCAAGGTTTTTCCGGTTGCATCTTTAGGGATAATGATAATTTTCTCAACTCCACTACTTACCATGTAAGGTGTGCCTCTCGCATTAAGAAATTCATTAATGCCCGCCGAGATAGATATTGTCACTCCATTTTCAGAGAAGGAATTAGTGCAATTGGCAATTATTTTGTCACGGTCGGGAGTTTTTCCATGTACTCGACTGGTCACACGCCAACCTGAATTTTTAGTTAACTTTTGTTCTTCAAGCACTTTTTCGCCAACTCCAGCACTCCGTGCTAACAGCGTATCGCGCAGATCAATGGCGGAGTATTCGTTTTGGGCAAATACCGAAGTAACAGCCATCAGAAATCCAGCAAGAATCATCTTTTTCATAAAATACCTCTAAATTGTCATAATGGTAACACCCCCCCCGCAAAATACAATAGCAAAATTTATTTCTACAGTTTATCCTTTGCTTTTGGTCTGCAATTTTGAGATACTCTCTGCAATTTTTATAGACAAGCCAGTTTGTCTGCAACAAACGATTTTAAGCACAGGAGGAGATAACCTTGAAGACTGAAAATGCAAAGACCGAAAGTGCCGAAACCTTGACCCCGGAGCTAATCGCTTTTATTGCCGAATGGAGGCATGTGCCTGGCAGCCTCATAATGGTGCTGCATAGAGTGCAGCAATTTTATGGGTACATTCCGCGAAAAATCGCATTTGAAGTAGCTGATCACCTTGATGTGCCGCTGGCGAAAATATATGGCGTGATCACGTTCTACAATTTTTTCAAGTTGACAAAGCCTGGGCGCAATCAGATCCAGGTTTGTCTGGGAACCGCCTGTTACCTTAAGGGCGGCGCGGACATCATCGCCGAACTGGAAGGTATTCTGGGCGTGGGGCTAAACACCGTCACCCCAGACGGCGAGTTCTCCACTGAGGCGGTGCGTTGCGTGGGCTGCTGCGGCTTGGCGCCTGTGATGGTTATTAACGGCGAGGTTTACGGCAAGGTTGAAACAAAGGCCTTGCACGGAATCATCGCAGAGATCAGAAAGCGGTAAAAACAATGCATGCGGCTGTATGTGATTATATCTCCGACTTGGTGCAAAATGCAATTGAGGCGGAGTCGTCACTGATACAGCTGGATGTGTACACAGGGGCGGAGGCTATTCGCATCAGGATCTCTGATAATGGCAAAGGCATGAGTAGTGCCACATTGAGTAAAGCGCTGGATCCTTTTTACAGCGAAGCGGGCAAACATGATCACCGCCGTGTGGGTCTGGGGCTGCCCCTGCTCTACCAGACTGCGGAGGCTGTTAATGGGAGTGTTGAGATTGAGTCAACACCTGGCCAAGGCACGGTTGTGAGTTTCACATTTGATGCGGCGCATATCGACACCCCGCCGCTGGGCGACCTACCCTTGACGGTCGTTGGATTAATGACCTTTGATGCGGAGTTCAACCTGGAATTCAGACGGACGACGGCTAACGATCAGTACCAGATATCACGTGCTGAACTGGTCGAAACTCTGGGCAACCTGCAGGAGAGCGCAAATTTCAAACTGGTGAGAGATTTTTTACAATCCCAGGAAGAAGACCTGGCACAATAAAGGAGATATTATGGCTAAGCTGACACTTGAAGATCTACGCAAACTGCGTGTTACAAAACAAAAATCAATGGATATGCGTGATCCCACTAACAAAGAGGCGCAGATCATTGTGGGCATGGGAACTTGTGGTATTGCCGCTGGGGCCAAAGATACTTTTAACGCGATCATTGAAGAACTGAATGACCGTAACATCAGCAACGTGCTGGTGCGTCAGACCGGGTGCATGGGCTTATGTCACTCAGAGCCCACCGTGGAGGTGGTGGTTCAGGACATGCCCGCTATTATTTATGGCCGGGTGGATGCTGATCTCGGGCGGCAGATTATTGTCAAACACATCATGAATAAAAAGATGCTGGATAACCACATTTGTGATAAACCCGCAATGGACATTATTCGCTAATTAAAGGAAAAGTAACCATGGCATACAAGCAATATATCTTAGTTTGCGGCGGGACCGCCTGCGAGTCCAACAAGGGCATCGCGTTGGTCGAGGCGCTTAACAGAGAGGTGGAAAACAACGGTCTGCTGCAAGAGGTGCAGGTGGTGCGCACAGGCTGCCTGGGGTTCTGTGAAAAGGGGCCGATTGTCAAAATTTTACCACAGGACACATTCTACGTTGAAGTGCGGCCCGAGGATGCCAGCGAGATCGTCACCGAGCACATTGTCAAAGGCCGCGTTGTAGAGCGGCTACTGTATGACAAGCGTCAGAGCCAGACCAACGTCGGTGTTGACGGGCTTGATTTTTACCAGAAGCAATTCCGGATTGTACTGCGTAACTGCGGTGTGATTGATCCTGATAAAATCGATGAGTACATTGCACGGGATGGCTACAAAGCCATGGAGAAAGTACTCTTCGAGATGTCGCCCAACGATGTGATCAAAGAACTGCGCCTCTCAGGGCTGCGCGGACGCGGCGGCGCGGGTTTCCCGACGGGTGTCAAATGGTCATTTGCCGCAACTCAGCCAGCGGGCCAGAAGTACATGGTCTGCAATGCGGATGAGGGTGACCCCGGTGCTTACATGGATCGTTCAACCCTTGAAGGTGACCCGCACTCCATTCTGGAGGCCATGGCGATCGCCGGCTATGCCATCGGAGCCTCGCAAGGCTATGTTTATATCCGCGCCGAGTATCCGCTGGCAATCAAACGCCTGGAAAACGCCATTGCGCAAGCCACTGAATATGGGCTGCTGGGCGAAAAAATCCTTGGCTCTGATTTCTCGTTCAACATTGAGCTGCGCCTGGGAGCTGGCGCTTTTGTATGCGGCGAGGAAACAGCGCTGTTGGCCTCAATTGAGGGCAACCGCGGTATGCCTTCCCCGCGCCCGCCCTTCCCTGCCGTCAAAGGACTCTGGGGCTGTCCCACGGTGATCAACAATGTTGAGACACTGGCCAACATTCCGGTGATCCTTCTCAAAGGAGCGGACTGGTTCAGCAAGATCGGCACTGAAACCACCAAAGGCACCAAGGTTTTCGCATTGACCGGAAAGATCAACAACTCCGGGTTGATTGAGGTGCCTATGGGCACAACCTTACGGGAGATTATCTTCGATATCGGCGGCGGCATTAAGGATGGCAAAGAATTTAAAGCCGCACAGACCGGCGGACCCTCGGGCGGTATGATTCCACCGCAGTTCCTCGACACCCCGATCGACTACGAAAGTCTCACCCGCATCGGCTCGATTATGGGGTCAGGCGGTTTGATCGTCATGGATGAAGACGACTGCATCCCGGATGTGACCAAGTTCTATCTCGATTTCACAGTCGATGAATCCTGCGGCAAGTGCGCGCCCTGCCGAATTGGCGGACGCAAACTGCTCAACTATCTGCATAAGATATGCGACGGCACCGGCACTGCGGACGACATTGAGAACATGAAGGAGATCAGCCTGGCTATGGGCCGCGCCTCGCTCTGTGGACTGGGGCAAACCGCGCCCAATCCAATTCTGTCCAGCCTGAAATACTTCATGGATGAGTACATTGAGCATATTGATGAGAAAAAATGTCGGGCAGGCAAGTGTAAAAACCTGCTCCTGTACTCCATCAGCGTTGACAACTGCGTTGGTTGCACAGCCTGCGCGCGTGTCTGCCCGGTGAATGCGATCACCGGCGAAAGAAGGCAGACACACGTCATCGACACGGCAGCATGTATCAAGTGCGGTCAATGCTATGATGTCTGTAAATTCCACGCTGTTTTACGCTCCTAATCCGGAAAGGTTTTTATCATGTCTATGATACATATTGAAATTAACAACATCCCCGTTGAAGTTCCGGCGGGAACCACGATTCTGCAGGCCGCTAAGGCGGTGCAGATTAAGATCCCCACCCTTTGCTATCATCCGGACCTCAAGCCCTGGGCGGCTTGCGGTATCTGTGTGGTACGCACCGAAGGGTCACCCAAGCTGCTGCGCGCCTGTTGCACCGCAGTCGCGCCGGGCATGAAAATTAAAACGCATGATTCGGATATTGTCCGTGTGCGCCGCACAGTTCTAGAATTGATGCTGGCCAACCACCCGAATGACTGCCTGCAATGTCCGCGCAACGGAAACTGTGAACTGCAGAGCCTCGCTGCTGACTTTGGCATACGCGAAAATCCCTTTCCACCCGACGTACCTACAATCCCGATTGATAAATCAACCCCGGCGATTGTTCTCAACCCCGAAAAGTGCATCAAGTGCGGACGCTGCGTATTGGTCTGTCAGCAGATGCAAAATGTCTGGGCGCTGGAGTTTATCGGACGCGGCGAGAACACCCGCATCGCTCCCGCCGCGGATGTTTCGCTGAACGACTCGCCTTGCATCAAATGCGGGCAATGCTCAGCGCACTGCCCGGTGGGCGCCATCTATGAACATGACCACACCCGACTGGTCTGGAATGCGCTCTGCGACGAAGAGAAGTTCTGCGTGGTTCAGATCGCGCCGGCCGTGCGTGTCGCAATCGGCGAGGCCTTTGGCAAGCAGCCCGGCGAAATCATGACTGGCGCAACCTATGCCGGCCTGCGCCGCTTAGGCTTCAAGGCGGTTTTCGACACCAACTTCAGCGCAGACCTGACCATCATGGAAGAGGGCTCGGAGTTTGTCGAGCGCTTCACCAAAGGCGGCACCCTGCCATTGATCACCTCTTGCTGCCCGGCCTGGACCGACTGGATGGAGAAATATGCCAGCGATTTCATTGACAACTTCTCCTCCGCCAAATCACCTCAGCAGATGCTGGGAGTGATGGCCAAAACATATTACGCCAAAAAGATGGGCATTGACCCTGCTAAAATCTACATGGTCTCAGTGATGCCATGCACCGCCAAGAAGTATGAAATCACTCGCAGCGACGATATGTTCTCCAGTGGATATCAGGATATTGATGTGGTAATCACAACACGCGAACTGGCCCGCATGTTCAAGAGCGCCGGCATTGACTTCGCACAGCTTAAGGATGAAGAACCCGATTCAATTCTCGGTGAGTATAGCGGCGCCGGCACGATCTTTGGCGTTACCGGGGGTGTAATGGAGGCCGCTCTGCGAACAGCTTACTGCCTGATCACCGGCGACGCGCAGCCGCCCTCGATTGAGTTTGAAGCAGTCCGCGGCATGAAAGGCGTGAAAGAAGCTGAGATTGATATCAAAGGTCTCAAGGTCAAAGTTGCTGTCGCGCATGAGATGGGCAATGTGGAGCAGGTGCTGAACGCCATCCGGGTAGACCGCAAAAGAGGTGTGAAGCCGCGCTACGACTTCATTGAGGTGATGGCCTGCCGCGGCGGCTGCATCAGCGGCGGCGGTCAACCTTTAGGGGTCACCGACGTAGTTCGCTACGCCCGCACCAGAGGCATTTACACCGATGATGAGAAATCAGTGGTTCGTATGTCGCACCAAAACCCACAAGTTCAAAAGATATACTCTGAATTTTTGGGAGCGCCGCTCAGTGAAAAAGCGCACGAGCTGCTGCACAACCACTATCACGAACGGAAGATTTATTCCAAGTAACCCTTGCAAAAACAAAAAAAGCGGACACCAGCCCGCTTTTTTAGCCTTGCATGGCTATTCATTTTTCATTTCGATGTCATTAGTTCCCGGGCGCATCTGCGATTATGTTGCGCGCAATAATCCACCGTGTAACGGCGGATTTACTTTATTTGCAATATAAGTATGTCCTCCGCTATGCGGTGGACAACAATGATTTTGAAGGTTATCCGGTAATATGCACCAATCCACAAATACGCCCTTAGTTCCCTTGAAGATGTAAAAGCAGTTGACATCACCAACATACTATAATATGCTACCATCATGAAAAAATCAGTTTCTGGTACGCTATTTGATCCCATTCGCAAGATCAGCTACGGGGCCATAGTTTTTATCTCTAAAAACGGAAGGATCTCAGAGATCATTCCCGACAACAACCCGGATCCGGTGTTTATTATCCCCGGTTTTGTTGACGCGCATGTGCATATTGAAAGCTCTATGCTGACGCCGGCCGCGTTCGCCAATGCGGCCAGTCGACATGGCACCATCGCCGCTGTCGCCGATCCCCACGAGATCGCCAATGTGCTCGGCATCGAGGGCGTCAGGCTGATGATTCGGATGGCAAAACAAACACCATTTGTCTTTGGCTTTGGAGCACCCTCCTGTGTGCCCTCCACCCCTTTCGAAACCGCTGGTGCGGAGCTGGATATTGAGGATATCCGCACACTGCTGAAAATGCGTGAGATCACGCATCTGGCGGAGATGATGGACTTTCCCGGGGTAATCCGAGGTGCGCCGGGTGTGCTTGAAAAACTGCAAGCCGCGCGCGACCTGAATAAACCCATCGATGGACACGCTCCTGGTTTATCTGGGGAAGAACTCAAAAAATATATCGCCGCGGGTGTCACCACTGATCATGAAAGCCTCAGCTTCGCCGAAGCTGCGGAAAAAATCAATAACGGCATGACCATCATGCTGCGCCATGGGTCAGCGGCGGCGCACTACGAACACCTGCTGCCGCTGATTGCGCGCCACCCTGAAAGCTGCATGTTCTGCAGTGACGACAAGCACCCCGATGATCTGCTCAACGGCCATATCAACACAATGGCCGCCACCGCGTATAGAAAGGGTATCTCAATCCACTCCATTATTCAGGCCGCATGCGTCAACCCAGTTCAACACTACAAGCTTCCGGTCGGCCTGTTGCAGTTAGACGACCCAGCAGATTTTATACTGGTGGATAATTTCAACACCTTCCGCCCGCTGGAGGTATGGATGAAGGGCGAATGTGTTGTTAAAAATAGAATTTCAGCCCTTCCTCTTGGAATACCGGAAATTAAAAACAATTTCCATGCCTTGCCTATATCCTGGAAAGCACTTCAAATACCCTCTAAAAAAGGGTACCGGATCAATGTGATCAAGGTCAATGAGGGCACCCTTATCACCAACTGTCTGGTTGCTGACCCTAAAGTAGAGGATGGTTTAATTGTAAACGACATCGAAAACGACATCATCAAACTGGTTGTTTATAATCGCTACCACCCCTCCAAACCCGCAATGGCCTTTATCACAGGCTTGGGCATTAAACGCGGTGCTATCGCCTCCAGCGTGGCGCATGACTCACACAATATTATCGCGGCCGGCACCTCCGATGTTGCGATTATCACTGCCATCAACGAGGTCATCGCGCATCAGGGAGGCTTGTCGGTGACCAGCGACAACGCCAGAGTGATTGCCGTACTGCCTCTGCCGCTGGCTGGGTTGATCTCGCCCGAACCGATTGAAGCGGTGGCGCGGCAGTACTCCGACTGTGATCGCCTGGCGAAAATGCTGGGTTCTCCGCTAAAAGCACCGTTCATGGCACTCTCATTCATGGCCCTGCCAGTAATCCCTGAGCTGAAACTCACCGACAAAGGACTCTTTGATGTGAACACCTTCACTCACATAGATCTGCTGACCAAAAAGAAAGCAACTGGCATTGCCCAAAGTTAAATCAATTAGTAAATGTGAGTTCTATGACTTTGCCGTCATCCGCCTTATTATCGGACCATAGCATTGAATTTGGTGCTCTCTGCACGATTCCAAGAATCTTGCTATAGCGCCTTAATGAAATGGCACCCCCTAGGGGAGTCGAACCCCTCTTTCCGGGATGAAAACCCGATGTCCTAGCCGATAGACGAAGGGGGTGTGCTGGCATCAATTAATTTAGTGTGTCAAAAAAATCTGCTCTATTTTTGATATCTCTGACAACTAAATCAACATCTCTGCAATGACTGAATTTTATATCAAATTTAGCAGATAACGTCAATAACGCGTATGTTAAAACCAGCAATTCTAATTATGGCCGAAGACACGCTAAAGCGTGTCTTCTGAACAGGTGCGCGGTCATAATTAGAATTGCTGCAGCATCGTCGGACAAAGCTTGATTAGGATTGCGATCCAGTTCGTGAAATGCGCGCCAAGGGGTGTAGGGTTGCTTCTGTGAAGCAATTAGCGAATGCTCGGTGTTTGTTCGCCAAAGTCTTGTCATCGGATTTCATAATTTTTGTTTGAACAAGTATGTCCTCCGCTATGCGGTGGACTGGACAATAATGATTTTGAAGGTTATCCGGTAATATGCACCAGCTTGGGTGAGGTAAAAAAAAAGTTGTTAAAAACATCAAAATATGAGATTCTTAATTCATAAGTGAAGTTATTGATTAGTTATGTGTTTAAATGACTTTATACAAGTGACCTTTAGATTATTTGAAGATGCTGACAAGGCATCTCTGAAAGGAAGGCGAAAATGAACTATAAAATGATTATCGCACTCGGCCTGCAGGGCTGTTGTCTGGCGCAGGCTCAGTCTTATACAGTGCAGAAGCCAGGGAAGCAGCCAGTCTATGTAAATCAGGGCGCTGGTGGAGGCTATACAATCACAACTCCCGGCAAACCCCCGACATACGTGAACCCCATGGCGGGTGGTGGTTACAGCGTCAGTAAGCCCGGCCAGCCACCTGAATACATCCGGCCATCACCTGGCGGCGGGCATACGATAAGTAAGCCAGGTCAGCCACCCACATACAGCAGGCCCATGGCAGGCGGCGGTTACTCTGTCAGTGAGCCGGGTAAAGCGCCGACATACGTGCGCCCTGCCGCTGGTGGTGGTTATAGCGTCAGCAAACCCGGCCAGCCGCCTGTCTATATCCGCCCCTCAGCAGGAGCTGGCACTGGCGACCAGAAACAGCCCCCTGTACATCTGTTTATGAAGAGTGCGCGGGATATTGATAAGAAGGCGAAGAGGAAGTAATTCTGTAAGCGTCTTAACTTTCAAATGCTTGACCAAAAAAGAACCAAAACTGGCTGGATTGCAACGTTAAATGCGACAAACTTCATTATGCTTGACAGCTCTCCACTTCTCCTTCGAATATGTCCCTGGCAGATGAAAAGTTGATAATTCGGCGTGGATAGTTATTTATCCACTCCTCAATCTGCCGTATTGCCTTGTTTGTGTACTTGCTGATCTCCTCTCTTTTTGCGTTTACTCTTCTCTTTCAGAGTGCCATTATCAACATCTCGTATATAGTCCGAATGGCACTTAATTAAGCAAATTTGGCGAGGCCCGATAGGGACGGGCACTATAAGACCGCGGCTTGCAAGCCGAGCCGATCGGTGTCGCTCATAGAGCGACTACTACACCTGCGTCGCACTTTGAAATGCACCCCAGCTCGCAAGTCTTGCCGATCGGTGAAAAAAATTAGACAGGATAACAACCAAATTTTGCTAATATTCAGTTGTTCCATTTGGCTTTTCCTTTCTCCAGTTTTTGAAGGATTTTGTTGAGGGGTATTGTTGTATGGGACATTTTTTTGTCCAATGTGTTGTCGCATTTCATATTACAATTTAGCGTCACGAGAAGAAATCAGGTTGGATGTTGACTGGTATGAACAGTAGCAGGGCGTGGGATTGGAGTTTCTTAATTCACTGGAACGTTCGATTGTTTCCATAGTTAAAATCCGGGAAGAGCTCCTTAACCTCTTACACACAGCTTGACCTGGTGAAAAAAGCGTTTCTCTTCATAATGGATTACCTTGGTGACCGCCAAAGATTAGCAGGCAGGACAAAATTACCTTGTTCTGACTGGACAGACTGGTCAGATTGAGGTACAGTATAACGGAAAAGGAGTACAAGCCATGAATTCAATTGAAAGTCGTTCGCATTCTAATTGGCAGCTTCAGGAAGCCAAGGCCAAGTTCAGCAGTGTGGTAAAAAGGGCGGAGGCGGGCGAACCGCAGCTGGTAACACGCAACGGAGTGCCGACGGTTTATGTTGTTGGAGCCAAATCTTTTGAGCGGTTAACGAAAAAATCACTGAGCCGCAAGGATGTTCTTAGCGGGAGTCCTTGTAAAGACGTTGAGTTGGATTTGGAGCGGCAGCGCGATGGGGGACGGGAGGTAATACTGTGAGTTTTCTTCTGGATACCTGTGTTATCTCAGAGTTACGCAAACAACAACCAGATGCAGGTGTTAGCGCCTGGTTTGAAGCCTGCGATGACGATATGTTGTATCTTTGTACAGTCACCCTTGGTGAGCTGCGTTACGGCATTGAACTGCTTCCCGAAGGTAGGCAAAAGACGGTACTGCGCACATGGTATGAAAAAATCTGCCTGAGTTACGTGGGGCATATTATTGACGTTACGCTGCCTGCCTTTGAGCGGTGGGGATCACTGCGCGCTGCTCGGCAAAGAGTTGGCTCTTCGCTTCCAATCGTGGATGGTTTGATCGCTGCAACTGCAACTGTTAATGGCATGACGCTTGTGACGCGCAACATATCGGACTTTGAAAATCTAGGCGTTGATCTGCTCAATCCGTGGAGTTTTTAATTATTCTTGTCTAATGTCTGGCAACAAGATTACAATACTAGCGTAAAAAACAGGAAAAAAGAGTGGATTACGTCGACCAACCAAGCCGCGTATGACAAATAGAAGACAAGCACTGATCGCCGTAATCTAAGAATTAGCCGCCAGTTTTCTTATTAAATATGCAGGACTAACCCAACGGGAAATGGCTGATTTTCTGAATGCTGGGAGCGGGTCAGCCATAAGCCGACAGCTCTCACGCTACCGTAAACTCCTTGCCGAAACTAAGAAGTGGGAAGATTTACTCATGCGTTGCGAAACAAGGTTAAATGAGCAAAGAAAGAAATTATGACGGGTAAAGTTCTAAACCAGCGGAGCCGGAACCAAACTGAGCCTACGTGATATGCAAATGTTATCTCACTCATTGAAAAGTTGTGTGATATGCACCGCTGGTTTAGTCAACAAACGCTGCGCGTTTGGGGGAAGAAGCTGAAGTAGTGCAAGCATTTTGCTTGCAGATAAAATTTATAAGAAGTTGGTGCTTTTGAAAAAAGCTAATTAGTTGCTTTCGATCAACGACTTATAAAGATGGTCGTTTAGATTTCTTGTTTTTTGCGACAGGAGTTGATTGAATAGCAACTAAATCAAGGGCTGACCCTGTTTCCCCAAAGGTGCTGATCGATGCCCTCAAAAAGATGACCGCTGATAGCGCCCCCAAAGCAGATGAGCTTCAGATGGATCTTTTTGGAGATTTCAACGGCATCCCCGAGGGTGCCGACAAAACCGAGTTCTATGCCCACGACCAGAACTGGTCCAACCGCATGATATTGGGCGACTCATTGCAGGTGATGGCCTCACTCGCCGAGCGTGAAGCCCTGCGTGGCAAGGTGCAGTGCATCTACTTTGATCCACCCTATGGCATCAAGTTTAACTCCAATCTCCAGTAGTCAACTACCAGCCGCGATGTCAGGGATGGCAAGGCTGACCACATAACCAGAAGGTTAAAGTTTTTCGTGATATCTGGCGCGATGGTGTCCACTCCTACTTGACCTATCTCCGAGACCGCCTAACCGTTGCACGAGAACTACTCACCGAATCCGGTCCGATTTTTGTTCAGATCGGTGATGAAAAAGTACATTGAGCCCGAGCTTTTATGGATGAAGTGTTCTGGCGAAAAAGTGCGCCATCTAATCTTTGCTATTCCCTTTGTTCTACGTTTAGTTTATCATCTCAATATTGATTTTATTTAGTCTATCTCTGGGGATATTTTGAATGGCCAATGAAAAAATTACTCTCTCACAGCTTGAATCATTCCTGCTAAAAGCAGCCGATATATTGCGGGGCAAGATGGATGCCTCCGAATTTAAAGAGTTCATCTTCGGGATGCTGTTTATTAAGCGGCTTTCGGATGAGTTTGATGTCAAACGCGAAAAAGTTAAAAACACTTACGCTCATCTTTGTGACTTGGCTCCTGAAGAATATGAAAAGATCATAGAGGAAAAAAGTTCTTACGGGGATACTTTTTATGTCCCAAAACGCGCTCGTTGGCATGAGCCCTGGATTGATGAAAACGGCGATACAGTTCCTGCTCTTAAAGATTTGAAACATGATATCGGCAGTATGCTGAATAAAGCCATCGGCGCAATTGAAGATGAGAATGATTCCCTGGCAGGGGTTTTAAAGAACAACATAAAGTTCAATGAGATCAAGGGAAAGTCAAAAATTCCAGATCAAAAGTGGAAGGATCTGCTGGATCACTTTAATAAGCCGGGTTTTGTTCTGGTGAATGACAATTTTGAGTTTCCTGACCTGCTGGGAGCGGCTTATGAATACCTGATCAAATACTTTGCCGATAGCGCCGGTAAAAAAGGCGGTGAGTTTTATACACCGGGCGAAGTCGTTCGCCTTTTGATCCAACTAATCAAACCAGAGGCGGGCAATACTATCTATGATCCCACTGCGGGTTCCGGTGGCTTCCTTATTCAGGCGCACCAATACGTTGAAGAGCAGGGGCAGGATCCAAACGACCTAGCGCTCTACGGTCAGGATTCCAACGGTACTGTCTGGGCTATTTGTAACATGAATATGATCCTTCACAACATCAGCCGTTTTACCATTGAAAACGGTGATACCTTGGAGAACCCGCTTATATTGGAAAACGGTCAGATAAGGAGGTTTGACAGGGTGCTGGCCAACCCTCCATTCTCACAGAACTACAGTCGGGCGAATATGAAGTTTTCGCATCGTTTCCAGGAGTGGTGCCCTGAAACGGGGAAAAAAGCGGATCTGATGTTTGTTCAGCACATGCTTGCCAGTCTTAAAACTGATGGGCAGATGGCAACTGTCATGCCCCATGGTGTGCTTTTCCGAGGCGGGAAGGAGAAGCTGATCCGTGAAATATTTATCAACGACGATGTGATTGAAGCAATCATCAGCCTGCCTCAAGGTCTCTTCTATGGCACCGGTATCCCCGCCTGTGTGCTGGTCTGCAACAAGAATAAACCGGATGAGTTAAGGGATAAGATTCTGTTTATCAATGCTGACCGTGAGTATGCTGAAGGTAAAAACCAGAATAAACTGCGACCTGAAGATATTGAAAAGATTGATTTTGCTTTCAGCCATAAGCGGGTGATCCCCAAATATAGCCGTTTGGTAGATAAGAGTGAGATTATTGGAAAACATGATTACAACCTGAACATCCGACGTTATGTGGATAACACACCTGATCCGGAACCTGAAGACGTACAGGCCCATCTTGTCGGCGGCATTCCCGCAAGTGAAGTCAAGCAATTGGATAGCAACTGTTCAAAGTTTGGATTTGAATCGAAAAATCTTTTCAGGCCGGAACGGCTGAAATATCTGTCGTTCAATGACAGTGTTAAAGAAAAATCAGATATTAAGGGTATTATTGAAGCTGACGAAGCTGTTAAGCGCACTCTTCAAACACATCGTGATATTCTGGTGGAGTGGTGGGGTGTTGCCCGTAACGACTTTGCGCAGCTCGAAAATGCAAACAACGGCAGAGCAGAGAGCCGGAAGTTGCCGGATGTGCGCCATGAACTGCTGACAACGCTTAAGGCAAATCTGATTCCTCTTGGTGTACTGGATGAATTTAAAAGCGCAGGTGTGTTTGTTAACTGGTGGCAGCAGATCCGCTATGATCTAAAAACAATTGTTTCGACGGGGTGGCATCACACCCTGGTCCCCGATGCGTATCTGGTGGAGGAGTTCTTCCAAGCGGAAGCCGAATCCATAGAATTACTTGATGCGAAAATCGGTGAGCTTCAGAGTGAACTCGCCGAAGCTGTGGAAGCCGCGCAGGAGGTTGCCTCTTATGAGCCGGATGAGGACGAGAAGGTTACTGCTGCGGTTATCAAAAAAGCGTTAAAGGAACTCATCGCCGACCTGAAGGGAGGTGTCAGCAGCTCCGCAAAGCGTGAACTGAAAGCCCTGAAAGATCAGGATACCGCTATCATGAAAAGTGAAAAAGCGATTAAGGAGACAAAGCTGGAGCTGAAGACCAAGGCTGCCGAACTGGAGTTGAAGCTGCAACTTAAGCGGCTTGGTGGTGATGGATTTAAGGCTGAAAACCAACGATTTATCAGACAGGTTGAAGTTGAAATCAGCCGATTGGAGCCAAAGGATAAAGCTGACAAGAAGAAAATCAATGCTTTGACGAAAGATAAAGCCGCATTGGTATTGAGAATTGAAAAGACTGATCGGCTGCTTGAGGTTATCGGCGGAGAGATAACCGCTGAAGAGTGTAGGCGGCTGATTTTAAAGAAGCTCTATGATATAGCTGAAAGGGAGCTGGATCGCTATATCAACACGGAAAAAAGGTTTATGATTCAGGGGGTTGAAAATCTTTGGAATAAATATGCGGTCAGCAGTCAGCAACTTGAGAAGCAACGCGAAACTACGCTTGAGGATCTGAACGGGTTTTTGAGTCAGCTGGGGTACTTGGGATGAGTATCGAAGGTTGGAAATTTAGTCCACTAGACCAGCTGCTTGAGCTACTCAAGTCTGGAGGGACGCCTAGCACATCACAGAGTGGTTTTTATGGAGGTGAAATACCTTTTGTTTCCATAGAAGATATGACTGCCTGTCCTAAGTATCTTTGTTACACTAAAAAGTCACTGACTTTAGAGGGCGTAAAGAATTCAACCGCGTGGCTTGTTCCTGAAGGATGTATCCTTTATTCAATTTATGCCACTCTTGGGATGCCCCGAATAAACGTTATACCAGTGACTACTAATCAAGCGATACTGGCAATGATTGTGCGTCGAAATCTTGTTAGTCGTGATTTTCTTTATTACTGGCTACAAAATGCGAAGGAAACGATAGTCAATGCAAACTTAGCTCAAACAACTCAAAAAAACTTGAATGCAACGGTAGTGAGGAGTTTTGCAGTATATTATCCGATCAGTATTGCCGAGCAATTCAAAATAGCCGAAGTTCTCTCCACAGTTGATCGGGCGATTGATGAGACAGAAGCTTTGATTGCCAAGCAGCAACGCATTAAGACCGGCCTGATGCAGGATCTTCTGACGCGGGGCATAGATGCAGAGGGGAATCTCCGCTCCGAAGCGACCCATGAGTTTAAAGATTCACCACTTGGACGTATTCCGGTGGAGTGGGAGGTGTGCAGGTTGGGCAATGTGGCTGATTTCATTACAAGTGGGTCGCGAGGATGGGCACGATATTATGCAACTGAGGGAGCTATGTTTCTCAGGATTGGCAATCTGACAAGACATCATATTAATATGCGCTTTGGTGATACGGTGCGGGTCTGTCCTCCAGCATCTTCTGAAGGCAAGCGAACGTCCTTGATACCTGGTGATCTAGTCATCTCCATCACTGCAGACCTTGGGATTGTAGGGGTTATACCTGATGGATTTGAAGAGGCTTATGTGAATCAGCATATTGCGCTGGTTCGGCTAATATTGTCGCAAGTTGCGCCTCGCTTTATTGGTTGGTTCTTGGCTGGACGCAGTGGCCAATCTCAGTTTGAAAAATTAAATGAATCTGGTGCAAAGGCTGGTCTTAATTTATCATCAATTTCTGATCTTTTTGTTCCAAAAATGAGTTTGTTTGAACAGAACAAAATCGCAACGATTATTGATGCTGCCACAAAGAAGATGTTTGACTTTGAAGAACGTCTAACAAAACTAAGCTCTCTCAAAATTGCGCTGATGCAGGACCTCCTATCTGGCAAGGTGCGGGTTACGCCTTTAATGAAAAAAAAGAAAGATGATGTAAGATGAAAGCTCAAGATTTACGGTTTACGCAACTTTTAGAAGGGGCGAAGCAATTTATTATCCCTATTTTCCAGCGGACTTACAGCTGGGAGGAGAGCCACTGTGAACAGTTGTGGAATGATATTATCCGGGTCGGTAGCCATTCGGATCTTGATAGTCACTTTATCGGGTCGGCCGTGTATATACCAGAGCAGGAAACGAGCGCCGCTATTTCACGCTGGTTGGTGATTGATGGTCAGCAGCGAATCACCACAATAACTCTACTTTTGTTGGCGTTGATGCGAAGGTTGAAAAAAGAGGGTGTGGATAAACCTGTTTCAGCTGCCGAGGTGGAGGATTACTATCTTAGAAACCGTTACGGTAAAGGGGAGCAAAGCTATAAAATGCTTCTGACGAAGACGGATAAGCTGACATTGATGGCACTGTTAGATGGCAAAAAAGAGCCAGAGCAAGCTTCACAACACCTTATTGATAATTTCAATTTTTTTACCAATAAAATTGCGGATGCGGATTTAGATGTTGTTTATACCGGTATTCAGAAATTGATGATTGTTGATGTTCGTTTGCAGCATGGAATAGATAATCCTCAGATGATTTTTGAAAGCATGAATTCTACGGGTAAGGCACTTACTCAAGCAGATCTTATCAGGAACTTTGTGTTGATGGGTTTGCCGCATGAGGAGCAATCGCTGCTTTACAATGGCTATTGGAGGCCGATGGAATTGCTTTTCGGGGCTGAAAGTTATAACAATAATTTTGATGAGTTTATGCGATTTTTCCTTGTTATCCATACCGGTAATTACCGTATTAAGAAGAATGAGGTCTATGCTGAGTTTAAGAGCTACTCAAGGGAATTTGAAACTAAAATTTTGCTAGAAAGTTTGTTGGAATTCGCCGGCTATTATTGTTGTATTGCTCTTGGTAAAGAGAAAGATGCTGCGCTTAAACCAATGTTTAAGGATATTCGGGATTTAAGGGCTGATGTCTGTTACCCGCTTTTAATGGAGGTGTACGAAGACTACACCAATGACCGTATCAGCAAAAGTGACTTTATGGAAATCATCCTGCTGGTTGAAAGTTATGTTTTCCGCAGAGCTGTGTGTGAAATTCCCACGAACTCATTACGGCAAACCTTTGCCACATTCAGTCGGCAGGTGAATAAAGAACGCTACGTTGAAAGCGTTAAAGCTGCATTTCTATTGCTACCCTCTTACCGTCGGTTTCCGAAGGACGATGAATTTATGCGCCACTTACAGTCACGTAATCTTTATGCGTTTAATCGCAGGAGTTACTGGCTGCGCAAGTTTGAGAATTACGGGCGAAAAGAGAGGGTGCGCGTTCAGGATTACACTGTTGAGCACATCATGCCTCAAAATGAAACGTTAAGTAATGAATGGCAACGTGACCTGGGTGCAGAGTGGAAAAGAATTCACGAGCAGTATCTGCACACATTGGGTAATCTGACATTGACCGGTTATAACACGGAGTACAGCGATCACCCTTTTTCTCAAAAAAGGGATATGAAGGGCGGGTTTAGAGAAAGTCCTCTTAAATTGAACAAGGGGCTTGGTTTGTGTGTGCAATGGAATGAAGATGCCATCATAGAAAGAGCTGTCACTCTTGCCAATGCAGCCGTTGATGTATGGAAAGCTCCTGAGCTGAGCGATAATGTTCTTAATCTTTACCGCAGCCCTAAGAAGAGTACTGTTACGAATTATACAATTGATTCGCATCCCTACCTAAAAATTTCACCGCTTTGCGAACTGTTCAATGTTTTCAGGGCGGAGGTGTTGGCTCTGGACGAGTGTGTGCGTGAGGAATTTCTCAAGCTGTATGTTGCATACAAGGCCGAAACCAATTTTGTAGATGTTGTTCCGTTATCGAAAAGACTTCGACTGACACTGAACATGGATTTTACGGAGATAGATGATCCGCGGGGTATATGCAGTGATGTTACTAATAAAGGACGCTGGGGCAATGGGAACGTCGAGGTGGGTTTATTATCCCTTGAAGAGTTACCGTATGTCATTGGATTGGTAAGGCAGGCCTTTGCAAAGCAACTGGAGGAAGAGGATCTGAGCTCATGAAAAAAGATAAACATAAGCTTGATGAACGCAATCATGTAGAGAAGCCTTTGCTGGAGCAGCTTTATGGGCTTGGCTGGGAGATCATTGATCTGGCAGATGAGAGACAGAGGCCTGCTCAGACCTTCAGGGAGAGTTTTTCTGAAGTTGTGATGCTGCCGGTTCTGCGTGAGCAACTTAAGGTCATGAATCCATTTTTGGAGGATGATCAGGTTGATGTGGTTGTAAAGCAACTGACCGCTGGTTTTTCAGGTAAAGATCTGATAGAGAATAATCAGAGTGTTTTGCACCTGCTTCATGAAAACACAAGTGTCAGCGAAAATCGTGTTACAGGTGAGAAGAGCCCTACGGTGCGATACGTTGACTTTAAAGAACAGGATAATAACCGCTATATTGCAGTATGTCAGTTCAAGGTGAGAATACTTGGCACAGAGCATCACATTGTCCCTGATGTTGTTCTTTTCCTGAATGGTCTGCCTATAGTTGTGATTGAGTGTAAATCGCCCAAGGTTAAGGAGGGGCTGGCAGAGGCAATTGATCAGACGTTGCGTTACAGCGAACAGCGGGGCGCAAAGGGCGAAGGGAATGTGTCGCTGTTTTATTACAACCAGTTTGTTGTTGTCGCATGCCGCCAGGAAGCTAAGTTCGGGACCATTACGACGCATAGTGAGAAACATTTTTATCGGTGGTCTGATCCTTATCCGCTGACAGTTAATGACCTGGAACACGGCTCGGGTAGCCCGAATGATCAGCAGCGGCTTGTTGCGGGCATGATGAGCAAACGTAATCTGCTTGACCTTATCCGTACCTTTACTCTGTTTTCCACAAATGATAAAGGACAGACCATAAAGATTGTCGGACGTTATCAGCAGTTCAGAGCGGTTAAGCTGGCTGTGGCACGCTTATTGAAGGGTAAGACTTCGCGGGAGCGCAGCGGCGTTATCTGGCATACTCAGGGTTCAGGTAAGTCACTGACGATGATGTTTATGGTGCGGGAGATGTTTCAACATGTTGTATTGATGAAATGGAAGGTTGTTTTTGTTACTGATCGTTCGCAACTTGAGGATCAGCTTAACGAAACCAGCGGCAGCATCGGCTTTACAGTTAAAGTGGCAGGCAGCATTAAGAAGCTCAAAGAGTTGCTGAAGTCAGATTCATCAGATCTGGTTATGGCAATGATTCATAAGTTCCGTGAAGCGGATTTGACAGCGACATTCCCTGAACTGAATACCAGCCCGCATATTCTTGTAATGACTGATGAGGCTCATCGCTCTCAATATAAGTTGCTTGGGGCTAATCTTGATAAGGCGATTCCCAATGCGTCAAAGATTGGGTATACCGGGACTCCAATTGATAAGACAGAGCGGGTCTTTGGAGATTATATTGATAAATACACCATGCGGCAGGCGATTGATGATGGTGTGACGCTGGAGATTGTATATGAGGGCCGCACTCATAAAGCTGATGTGAAAGATCGGAAGGGGATGGATAGGGCCTTTGAGGATGTGTTCAATGAATATAAACTCAGTGAGCGTTTGCAGATCCTGGGATATGGAACCAGGGATGCATATCAGGAAGCACGACCGACAATAAAGCGTAAAGCCTGGGATATGGTGCAGCACTATCTTATGCATGTTTATCCTAATAAATACAAGGCGCAAGTGGTGGCTAGCTCACGAGAGGCGGCTGTGCGTTATAAGCGCTGGCTTGATGCGTCAATTCGGCTTTCACTTTGGATGTTAAAGAAAAACAACCCTAATGATCTTGACTTGGAACAGTTGAAAAGATTTAAGACCGATGTGATTATCTCCGGTGATCATAATGACCTGCCTCATTTGAAAAAATACGCGGATAAATCTCAGCATAAGAAAAGCATCCAAAGTTTTAAACTGAGTTTTGGTAGCGAAGACGAGGATAAAAAGAGCAGAGAAAAAATAAAAGGTGATGTGGGCATCCTGATTGTGAACAATATGCTTATTACCGGGTTCGATGCGCCTGTTGAACAAGTAATGTATCTGGATAAGGTGATTACGGATCACAATCTTTTGCAGGCAATCGCCCGGGTTAACCGCGTGGGAGGTGAGTTCAAGGAGAAGGGCTTTGTTGTCGATTATGTCGGAGTGGGGAATGACCTTAAAAAAGCGTTGGAGGCTTATAAGAAGAGAGAGTTTGACCAGATTGTTGATACATTGAGTTTTCCAGAGGATGAGATCCGCAGCTTAAAGAAGAGCCATGCGGAGATTATGTGCTTCCTTGGGACGCATGGCTTAATTGACCTGAGTGACCATGATGCCTTTTATGACCTGTTCTATGATGAGGATATTCGTTCGGAATATATGCAGAGATTTAAAAATTTCACGAAATGCATGAATCTTTTACTGCCTGCCCGCCAGGCTCTGGATTTCATGCGGGATTACAATGCGCTTGCTGAAGTAAATGTGCTTGCCGGCAAACATCTGCATGACCAGCGGCTAAGCATGAAAGGCATTCCTCCCAAGTTGAGAGCCATCACCGACAAGTATCTTGAATCCAAAGGTATTGATCAAAAGGTTGCCCCTATATCCATTTTAGATGATGACTTTGTGATAAATCTGGAGAAACGCAGTCGGACTAAAACCAAAGCAGCCGAGGTAGAGCATGCAATACGGCACCATCTGGATGTTGAACTGGATGATGATCCGGAGCTTCAGGCATCTTTTGCTGAAGCACTTGTGCTAATATTTTTGGAGTTTCAAGATAATTGGCAGAAGATTTATGAAGAGCTTGAGAAATTGCGTGAGCGCATCATAAACGCAAGTATGGAGCCGACCTATGGGCTTCACAGGAAAAAGCAGATGCCGTTTTTCAGGACGTTTAAACGTAATCTCTATGGAGACAGGGCAATTAGCGATGACGACATCTCCGCACTGGTGGACCTGACGCAGAAGGTTTTCATGGTAGTTGAACGCGAATTGAAACTAGCCGGTTTCTGGGAGAGCATACCTGCACGGAATAAGTTAAAGGCGGATATTAAGGCGCTGCTTCTACAACCGGAATTCACTGAACTGCCTGGCTTGTTACAGAATCGATCGCAGTATATCAGCCGGGTTATGGAAGTAGCTGAAAAGAACGATGATGTAATTCGTTACTCCGAATAACAAATCATGGAACAGGAATATACAATTAAGCGCTCTTCAAGCCGTAAGAAATTGACGATTACCGTGGAACGTGATCGCAGTGTTGTTGTCCATGCTCCAGTTTCCACCTCTGAGGCGAGGATTCAGGAGATCGTCCACTCGAAACGGCAGTGGATCTATGAAAAGATGCACCATCCGCAAAAATATTCAGATCTGCCGCATCCACCGGGTAAAGAGCTGGTAAATGGCGAGTCAGCGCTATATCTTGGCCGCCATTATCAGATAGAAATTGTTGATGAAGGCATTAAGAGTGTGCAGTTTGACCATTGCTTCAGGGTTCCAGCTTTACGGACAGCGGATCGTCGAAAGGCGATGCAGAACTGGTATGTTGAAAGAGCGAATGAACAAATCCTGCCTCGAGTAAAGAAATTCGCCGATAGCCTTGGTGTCAATTACTCGGAGGCGAAAATTGTCGGCAGCCTTTACCGGTGGGGTTCATGCACAACCCGCGACAATGTCACTTTCAACTGGAAGCTGATCAAGGCTCCCATGTTTGTTGTAGATTACGTTATTGTGCACGAGCTGACTCATCTTATGGAGCCCAATCACACACCTCGTTTCTGGAACATAGTCCGTGCCCAGTCGCCTAAAGCCGAAAAGGCCAAACAATGGCTGCTTGAGCATGGCCAGTTACTTGAGGGAGATATTTGAAGAAATCCATATAACCCCATTATTGCCAACGCCTTTTTCCGTGTGAGTCAGATAGAAGCATGGGAGCGCGGCATTAGAAACAGCCGCTGATGCCGGAGAGTTAGAAGAGGTTTACAACACCGAGCGTCACCTCCTCTACGTTGCCTGCACCCGCGCCCGCGACCGCTTATTAATCACAGGCGTAAACCCCGCATCAGAATTTCTGGATGATTTGAATCTGCTGAGCGGGTAATAGGGGACAGCCGTGGATTCAGAACTTAGCGTTATCAAGTCGTGAGTATCGGAGTCAACCCTGAGTTTAAAAGTTAGCGATTTTATGACCGATCAAATAAGTAGAGCGCAAGGTTGTCTTTGGGACAGCTGGCGGGGGATGTGCTGAGGTGTGTTGTGCTAGGAAATGAATGCGGAAAATAGTTGTCGCCAAAACCTTGGATGACGGTATTTATGAAATATTGCATATTACGCTCATGAACCGCACAATGTGTGTGGTCAACAAAAATGGAGTAGCATATGAGAACGAGTGACAACAGTTCGAACATTAAGAATTCTAATAAGGGAACCAATGGCACAAACCGTCAGTTCAGTCAGGCCCACGGAAACAGAGGGCAGCAACTGAACCCCAACAGGAGTGGACAAGGCAAAGGCGGCAATCGCGGGGCCCAAGATCAGGGAAGAAAGTGAATCGGAAGTGTGACAGTGGGGCCTGCCAGCCCCACTGTCCCTTTTGAAGGATATGAAGATTGAAAAACAAACACCGTTCCCAACTTTAGGGGAAGTCGTTCTTGCTGCATTTAAGTGGTCTGGCCTTTGGAATTATTGTGTAAATGAGGGAAATTCAGAACTAAAGTCTATTCAAAAGAAACTCCAGAGGTTAGCTTCAGAGGAATCTCTAATGTCATTCAAAGAGACAGGAGATTTGGTTGTGGGTGCGTTGTCGAATGCCCTCCCTGATCAAAACATTAGTGATGTTGTAGCACGTTCTGTAGAATTGTTTCTCAAAAGTTATAGACTTGAGGTTCTAGACAATGCGAGTTGGCTGGAACGTGAGGGTACTGCCAAATGGTGTTTAACCGAACGTTCTGTTTTAGGACTGGTGCTAACTGCGCAAAGAATTGCCATAATATGTGAATTTGGGGTAGGTTTAAAAGTTAGTTTGCTCCCGGACGACAGATTCTGGTATTTGCCTGGCCGAAATGAGAATGGAAAGTGGATTACCCCAACTCAGAAAACACTCATGTGGTGGATGAAATCTAATGGGTTCTCATCTGCAGAGAGTTTAGAGAAAAGTTTGAATAAGCCTGGGCAATTAAGTGCTGTGACAATTCGCAATTGGATTAATGGAAAGACTTTGCCAGACGTTTCAACAGTTCTTGGTTTGGTAGATTCAAATTTAGGGTTAGGGACAGATGAAACAATCAAAAAGCATTCTCTGTTGGTTATGTTGTTGACTTGTCGTCTCATCCAAAAATTTGCAGGTGCTGTTGTTGATGTTCTTGGATATCGGGGCGCTTTAAGGCTGATGACTGAATATATGAAGCTTATGAATGCATATGAAGCCTCTGAAAAACCCAAGTTTATTAATTTCATGAATCAAGTAGCCTCAAGGCTAGGATGTCCTCCTGAGGCTCTTCCTGTAGAAAGTATAGTGAAAGCACACGAAAAAGTTCATGCTGAAGATTTGATGAAAAGGTTAACTTGTCTGGTTAATCAGGCTATGCAACGTAAATCCTGTGACTTTATCCAAGCAAAGGATTTTGTTTCTGAGTCGACCCGAATAATTATTAAACATCAAAGTACGGAACTGATTGATCCTATTAAAGACAATCTCTATGCTGCTATTCAGATTGAACTCACAACTCGCCTAGAAAGTGGATGTTTTGATATACCTTATGTTGAAGATCAACTTCTTCGATATAAGAATATAGAAAAAAACGGAGTTAACCTCAAATATGTTCGGTTTACTGTTGAAGCTCGGCTTGCTGTCTTGAAAGAAGAACATGAGAAAGCTTATGATTTGTACGTTCAGGCTTTTCAAGAATCTCGATATAGGGGAGGAAAGATGGTAAAGCAAATATGCCGAGAGTTAATATCTATTTCCTGCTTCATGTTTTCTTTGGCTAGTGAATCCAAATCTAAAAGAGGTGATTACTGGAAAACAGCCAAATATCTCCGTGTTTGGTGTGACATGGTAGGGGTTTGCTACGATTTGATCGATGATGATGACAAGGCATTCTTGTTTAAGGGTCGCAAAGTATTTGAAAATGTACTGATTAGGAAAGGTGTAAATAGCATATGCAGATAAGATTTCATGGTGCAGTAAATGGGCAGGTAACTGGTTCGTGTACGGAGTTCTATTACAAACGCACAAACACAAGGTTTCTTGTTGATTGCGGAATGGAGCAAGGCACAGCTCATGCAGCCGCTCGCAATGCAAAACCATTTGCTTTCGAACCATCCAGTCTAGACTTTGTGTTTTTAACGCATGCGCACCTTGATCATTGCGGTTTGTTGCCGAAACTATATAAAGAGGGCTTTAATGGTAAAGTGCTTTGTACTCAGGCTACAGCAGATGCGGCCAGAGAGATCCTGCAGGACTCCGCAGGTCTGCCGGAAAGTTAGGAGAAACAGTGCGCTTCGCACTGCTTGCTGCGCGTTGTCAGGGCAAAATCACGTATGGCGAATGGTTAAATACACTTGAGGAAATTGCGCCGCGGCTCGGTAAGGGCAAGGAGCTGGGCGCGAAACAGGCTGAGCTGGAATTGTAACAGTTATTTATGGAGACATTAAACTCAAGAAGGGACGGATAAAAATGGTAGCAACTCAGTGGCCGAAGTGGTTGACAAACGACGATCAGAGCATGATTGGAAGTCTTCAGAAGATTGACGCAAGCTGTGACCGATTGTTGCAGGCCTCCGCTTCGCAATACATGTGCATTCAGGTTGAGCACAGAGCTGTTAACAGTATTAGAGATCGTTTAATAAATGAGAAGACGATTATAAGGAAAGCCGACGGGCGTTATGTTCCTGCGACCAATAAAAACGGTAAAAAAGACTCGCTTACGTCCGAAGAAACCTGCTGTCTTGCTTACGATTACTCGGCTTCTTATCAAATGCTGGAAAGCTTATTGGCATCAGAGAAGGTTTCTGTTGCTAAGTTTGTTAGAAGTTTCCGTACAGAAATCCTAGCTGGTGACATGTTGCTTCCTTTGATTAATGCCCGTTGCATACTCGAGCATGCTGCTCTCTTGTATAGACTAATTAAGGATCTTAAGCCAGTTATAGTTCCGGTATCTGTTTCTGAGGCGATGGATGCCATAGGAAATATCTACGAATTGGTTGGAAAAAAGCTTTACGCGACTCGTGTTGACTGGTTAGGTATTGCTGCTTCACCTGATAACTGTATGGATTGGGAGGATAAGCTAAAATATTCGCCCAAAGAAAACAGATTTGATATGGAGGCAAAAGGGTTGATGAACGCAATTGACCACCTTGACAAGCAAGTCAAAGGTGCTCGCGCTTTATATGAGGTGCTTTGCGAATTCGCTCATCCGAATGTTGGCAACCTGTTGATCAACCGTACAGGGTCTGCTACATGCAAATCAGACAAAATGGGTGTACCCTGGGTACATACGAGTATAGGCATGGAGCCACCGACAGCACTTATCAGTCCCATGTTGTGGCTGTTTTCGAAATTAATGAAATTGATCGCTGATATAATCTGTCATTTTGAGGAGCTGATTAACATTGATGGGCCGCAGCAAAGTGAAAAAATTTTGGAAATTAATCAGATAGTTATGCGTGACGTGGTTTCCAAGAACAGGGATAGTTTTGACCCATATTGCTTATGCCCATGCGGGAGCGGTAAGAAGCTGAGGTTTTGCTGCCAGTCCGCATGACAAGAAGAGGAAGCACAATATTACAAAAAAGACACTGAAAAATGCCTCCACTCTCAATCCACTTTGATACGCGCAGGATGAATTTGATCTGTGATGTTGCAGTCAAATTTTTTATTTGTGAAAACCGTTGACTAAATCTCCCAAATAGCTGATTATTTAGACGTGTAGAAATGTGCTTATGGAAACACACATACCACGATAATTTTGTAGTTGAGATTTAAAATAAAATTGGATTTGATGCGTAGCCGTTAGGATTATTATGAAAATACAAGTTCCACTAGAAACTAAATGTCCTCGATGCGGGACAACGTACGAAATTGCTTCAAACGAAATTAATACTACATGCAATTGCCAGGTTTGTTCTAATTCGTTTATAGTAAAATTAACAAAAAAAGCTAATCTTTATCGCACTGTGTTTCGGACATCCGTGGCTTTTCTCTGTTTTATTGCATTGGCTATAGTTTCATATGGTGCTTATGGGATATCATTGATGGTACAGGAACAAATTAGCCAACGAAAGACAAGAGTTGAAGAAAAACAAGAAGAGGAGAAAAAGCAAGAAGCGATACGAATTTTTGAAGAGGAAAAAATTATCAATGAACAAAAACGAAAGGAAGCTATTAAAAACGCTGAAGAGCGAATCATTCGCATTGTTGCTACCGAATACATCCATTGTGCCGTTCAAGTTCGTGCTATGTGCTCTCAAATTACTCAGATGTGGCATAAGACCATATTTGACAGCCACTATTCAATAAACTCTTCTTCAAGTCCTTTTCAACGTGCCATTAATGAATTTTCTGAGCCTGTTAGCCTTGTCAGGAAGTCAGTTGAATCAACAGACTCTCTGTTGAAAAATAATTTGCAGAAAAAATTGAACGACGGATCAACTCTTTCAAACAACATTTTAACTCTTCGCGAGCAATTATCCATCTTGCTTGAGTCAACAGAATCACCGACTGGTAATTATACATTCCACATGAATAAGACAAGCGAAGCTTGGGGCAAAGCCAAACAAAGCATTGAAAGTTTAAAATTGCTTGTTGGTGCAGCGACAAAAGAAGATGAAAAGGTTGTTCGAGATTTAGGATTGTTTGACAATTAAACATTACAAAGTTTCGGGACAATAACTAAAAGAGGTTTAGAAAAATGAAAAAATTTTACATAATCGCAAGTAGTATACTTTGCATGTTAAATGTTTTTGCTCAGGCATTTGGTACCCAAAGTGGCTATAATGCCATGATTGACATTCAAAGGAGTGGTTGGGCTTCTAATGAAAAATGGAATAATGCAGTCAAGTTATCCTTATTCGAAGAAAAGGAGATTTCCCATTCCGAGCAATCTCAATCTGACTGTATTGATATCAGTGACAGTAATTTAAAGATTGGTGATTCAGGAAAGATGTCGTACTGGATATTTACCGTTGAAACAGTTCTGAATTCGACAAACTGTGTTCTAAATATCGGACCTAAATCAGACCGCAGCACATTTATATTGTCTGAGTACCCAACTGAAAAACTTGTGGATAATATGAAAGTAGTTTTGACTGATGAGATAGAATTTGTAGGCACACAACAGGTTGGAGATCGAAAACTATTAGTGCTGAAACTAATAAAACAGCTGAAAGTGCCGACAAAAAACAGAAAATGGCATTCAGCCGATGGGCGCTCAATAGTTGGTAGCATTCAAAGTATTAACCATGATAATAAAACGATAGAGCTGATTCGCTCAGATGGCAGAGTGTTTTCAGACTTCCCCTTATCAAAGTTACGCGCAGATGAAATTCGTTTAATTGCTCCATGATATGAAGAGAAAAATGTTAATTTCAGTCGCTGATGTTAAACTATAGTTGTCGTTGTCCACTCAAGGAAGATGCTTGCCGAAACGTTCAACTAGGAGGAAGAGTAATTCATGCCGGATATTAAATTTAATTGCAAGTATTGCAGCCAACCATTAGAAGCGCCAAGCGATATGCGTGGTCAAATTATCGAATGCCACAGTGTCAACACACATATAGCTGTCCTCAGTGTGGTAATAGGATTCAGAAATAGAGAAACAAATGTTGAAAGGCTCAGTTACCATTGGGGCGCTTCGCTTATTCCCCATTTAGTCCTGCGACCTACACATCAAACTTTATAAGGATGATTAAATGAAATCTTGGATGTCAATAACAGCAGCAGTAATAATAATTTTTTGTGTTAGCATTATGATTTATAGCTGGTTTCGGATACAGATTATAACACGTGAGATACCTGCTCAAAAAAACATGGAAACCGAAGAGTTGTTAAACATAAATTCAACACCACAGTTTCAGATGGCTGAAAAGAAAGTCGCGCAACACAATAAGTCCCTACCTGAACAAAAAACAATCAAGACAGCATATAATATTGTTTCTACGAAAAGCCATAATTACCATACCACTTATGGCAAATATGTTTCACATAAGGACTACAGAGTTGTTGTGCCTGTAAAAACCACAAAGGGAGAACTCAACCTCATTGCTAGGACAATTACTTCTTCGGAGTCCAGCAACATCAATTCTGTGCTGATTTGGTTTTATTGGCCGGAATCTGACCCTACTGGCGTTTATACAGCTGGTATGGCAACTTGTGATTTAATCAATAGCGATTGGCGTATAGAGATGAAATACGGCCAGACATATTCTGAAGCAACTCCTCAATACTCAAGGGAAACAGAAACCTTATCATTATCTAAAAGAAAAAAGATATTTTGGGACTTGGTTGTAGAAGAAGATCGTGCAGGAATTGCCGGAGATTCCGAGCAATGCAGGCGAATTATTGCAAGGAGATATGGCATTTCTGTTTCTGAAGTGACAAAAATTGTCAGTGAGGCTGTTAGCAAAGGTTGGCCTATGCCTAAAGATCCTCTTTATTGATTGCTTTAACGGATTTAAATTTTAAGTACAGCTTAAACTTGACGGTCAAATACGAGGTTGGGCATCCTGGCGACAAGCTACTTGAGTTCTCAAAAGAGGTGAAAAGGATTGTTGATGACACGCCACCCGCTGGTTGAATTATATTAACTATTTTAAGCCAGTTTCGATAAAGGCCACAGACTAATGAAGAGGAGCTGTTATAATGAATGATATCTGCAAAGTGTGCTATGAGACGATAAAAACAGGTGAATCCAAGTGCTCCAATTGCGGCGCAGAGGTTATCCGAGAGGTTGCATCTCTATCGAAGCTACTAAGGGCGTGCCCAGTCTGCACTACCAAGGTGTCTAGTATGGCACTTTCATGTCCCTGCTGTGGGCACCCGATCCGCCCGCCGCAAACACAAACCGATGCCAATGTGATTGTCACAGGGCTCAAAGTAACTTTTCGAAATGTTTTTGATATTGTTCAAAAAACCCTCATCGCTACTTTAATACTTGGGATTTGTCTCTGGGGGTTACTGCATTTGCTAGGAGCTTTTTTAAAAGGTTTTCTTGGATTGTAGCACTAAAAACAAAGAAAGTTAAAAACCTCTTCTCTCTGTTTCAGTACCCTCTTCTGAGTGACCAAATAACCCCAAAAAGCCGCCAAGTATCTATTTCCCAGAGCTATTTTTTTGCGAGGTTTAAATCCCAACAGAGGGCATTTTGTCAAAAAAACTTTATTTGTGAATACCCTTGACTAAATCTACCAAACAGCTGATTATTTAGTTGCGTGGTAGAAGTGTGTGAATTACCAAAGCTAAATCTGTGATTAGCCAGTAAAATGATGCCTTTGAGACTTTTATTATCAGGACATATTTATGACTAACGTACGCTCAGATTCAAATTTTCAGAAATTTTTGGAACTTGCAAATGAAATTATTCTTCCTCACATGGAAACGCTATCAAGAAAGAAATCACGTCTAATTTCATTAGATGACTATGGAAAACGAACTACAGATAAATGGAGAAACGAACTAAAATACTTTTGTGAACATGTTTTACTATCCGATCCTCGATTTTCAAGAGTAGATAAAACTCTATGGGACACTCATGTTGGCATTGGTCGTTACAAACGCAAACAACGACTGGAGACTTTGATGGATTTTGTTGATTCAAATGTGCCAGATTATGAAACAATTAAAACAGAATCTCATAATTGCTTAAATGATATTTCTGCTGAAGATTATGAGTATTATTGTGCAGGTATTCTGAATGAAGAAGGATGGAAAACACAAGTTACGAAAGCATCAGGAGATCAAGGCATTGATATCGTTGCAAAAAAAGGTGGAATTTGCCTTGCAATTCAATGCAAAAAACATTCGAACCCTGTAGGAAATAAAGCAGTCCAAGAGGCATACGCAGGTGCATCTTTTTATGGTGCCGATGTAGGTGCCGTTGTTGCTCCGAATAACTACACTGCGTCAGCAATTGAATTAGCCAAGAGCTTAGGAGTTCACCTCTTACACCATGAAGACCTGAAGAGGCTTTGCTCTTCTGTATTGAAATAAAAACTGCTTCAAATAGCAGGTGTAGAATATCCTTCAGCAGATACCCATACTCAATAGTTATTCCACAATAATCGCTGGAGTCAAGCTGGAGGTTTTTGGCAGTTCAAGAGGGCTAAAACCACTATTTCCTGAAAGTCTGCAAATGCCCTTGAGCGTCCTTTTGAGTTCTTTTAAGACAGGCATTCTTCGATTCTATAACTTGCTCGGAGCCTCCTACGGCTAGTTTAACGCGCTAGAAAAGCACGGGTTCTGTTCCGCAGTGTTCTATTCCACAGTTGCCTTTGTCTGGCATTTGAGTTATTATTTGAAATTCGAATACAGAGTATTCTAACCCCATTAATTCGTGCCCATGCTTGGCGTACACAAACGGATGCACCTCCCACCAAAGAAATTCTTGGGGTTCGCTTCGCTCGGCAAATCAGGTTCCGGCGGAGGTAATTCTCAACGTTGAGATCACTAGCATCCCATAGGCGCAACTATCAACCAGCCAATTTCGACATCTGGAACCTATTATGTGGGAGGGGTGAAAAAGTCCACCCGTGAAATAATTTTCTGAAACGTGAAAAAGTGCTGGTCTTGGA